>PWUB01000053.1 GCA_003563755.1 Clostridia bacterium | reverse complement strand
TGATTACCCCCGACCGGGCACCGGAGAAGTGACGCTCCAATACTCTCCTGACCGCCTCGCGTCGTCCGGGCAAGCTCGCACCTGCCACGGCAGCCACGGCTGCGGAGACGGTTTGAACACCCGGCGGACCCAGACCGCGGCACACCTCGGTCATGGAAGCTGCCACTCGGCGGTTTGGATGTGCCGAGCCCAGCCAGTTACCCGGTGGGCCCTCGTGTTCATGCAGGATCTCAAGGCGGCTTCTCCGCAGCACTCTACACAGCAGCCCGCGGGTTTTCGTTCCGCCAGCATCAATTCCAACGACCAGTTCGGCACTGTCCATATCCATCACCCCGTCACCCCGTCAGCATGAAGCGCCACAAAAGCCCTGCGAACTCCCCCACCTCCCCCAGCCCCACCCGCGGACCCTGCACGATGCAGCCTCCGGAGGTCTTCTCCTCGGTGATCATCAGCCGTTGCCCGGTGAATGGGGTGCCATTGTCGGATAGATCGATGCCCATGGCCTCGCATACCTTTCCCGGGCCGTCGGCCAGACCCGGGTTGTCGATGTCATTCACACGGGCCGGCATTCCCCTCCTCCGAGCCATCAATCCTATCCCCCGGGTGGGCTGGATGCCCCGGATGAGCACCGCGTGAGGTTCGTCCTCTCGTAAGCAGACCACGTTCAGGCAGTGGTGAATACCGTATATCAGGTATATGTAGGCGGACCCCGGCGGGCCGTACATGGGCTCAGTCCGGGCGGTGCGCCGGAAACGAAAGGAATGACATGCCCTGTCCAGCGCACCGCAGTAAGCCTCGGTTTCCACTATGGTACCCGCAGCGACACCTTCCTCCGATTTTACCACCAGGCAGTGGCCCAAGAGCTTTCGGGCCACCGAGAGGGCGTCTTCAGCATAGAAGATGTGCGAAAGCGGCCGGTGTGAGCTCATTCAGTCCAGTACCACCTCGCCAGTCTCTGACTCCTCGTCCCAACGGATCTCTACCCCGAAGGGATCGGAGAGGTTCTTTATCTCCTCTATGATGTCCGCGGCTTCGTCACCCTTTGCAAGGACGGGACGTCCCCTGAGGGTTCGCGGTCGTCTCCATCCCAGGGTGACCGGGTACAGGGTCATTCGCACAAGCTCTCGATCCTCGAAGGCGGTCTCCGCGATGACAGACCTCCAGTACATGCCGTCGGAGGGGAAACCCCGGGCATCGTTGTCGGTCCGGCGATCATACAGCTCGTCGACGGAGGCCTCCAGGCCCAGCCCGTACCGCTGGTAGATGTCATGGGGCAGCCACCGCACGGTCTCGTTCTGGAAGACGAAGTTGCCCAGGCTGTAGAAGATCGGGCGACCGTTGTAGATCTCGATGCCCTTGAGGTAGTGCGGACCGTGTCCGACCACTGCATCAGCTCCCGCGTCTATGGCCTCACGGGCGAACTCCTTCATGAAGGCTGCCGGCTCCCGGGGGCTTCCCATCTCTGACTCGTGGCTGTGCAGGCTGAAGATCACCCAATCGGACTGCTTTTTTGCGCCTGAGATCGCCTTGAGGTTGGCTTCCAGATCGTCCTCGTGGGGTGCGGTGCCCAGGCGGTACCCGTCTCCCCGCCTGAACTCCAGTCCCGACGCGAGGAGGGGAAGCCGAAAGACGTCCTCCGAATCAGCCCGTCCCAGCCGGCGCTTCAGTGCCTCCAGTCCCAGGCCCTCGCTCATCTTCCGAAGGTTGTCTATGTCCTCCTCTGGCACCTCGAGCCATCGGGAATAGCGAAGGGGGTTCAGTCCCGGTCGGCCCGGCATGTCGGGGCGCTGCTCACCCGCATGGGCACCGGACGGGAAGGTTGAGGATGCGGACAGAACGGCAGCCCGCCCCGCCCCGGTATCCAGGTAACCGGCGCTCCTGGCCACCGCCATGTTGGGCCCGACCCCGGCATGGATCATATCGCGGGCGTCGAGATGGGCGCTGGTGGTCAGGAGTCCGCCGAAGGACCAGTCCATCGAATGGTTGTTGGCCCGGGCGAAGAGGTTGAAGCCCGCCCACTTGAGATCATCTGCGATGACCGGGTCTGCAACGACATATGTACCGCCGCTGGCTGCTGCCGGGTATCCCTCGTAGTTGGTCAGGAGCCCCTCCAGGTTGGTGAAGCTGATGTCGGCGTTTCTGAATATGCTCAGCATGTCATTGAAAGCGGGTTCGCCGTAGGGTTTGAGACGCCTGGTTATCAGGGTGTCTCCGGTGAACGTCATCAGCGCGTTGCGTCCCTCTGACGGGTTATGCATTTTGATCTCTCCTTACATACATTATTGCTGGCCCTGGTGGGTCAGGGGTGCCGCCTGGAGCGGACCACTCCCTAACCCGTAGTCACGGGGCTAACAAGGAGTTCAACCCTGAGTACACCGGTTCCTCCACGGGATCCCCGAATGACAATCCTTTCGGGTCCAATTTGCCCGTGCATCGCTCGAGCCACCTGCACCGGGGCCGGTGCGCGGGAATTGACCGACATCAACGCCGCTGGTAGCATGATGGAGAAACGGAGGTCCACCTTGCTCGATTCTTACCGCATCACCCGGCTGGCCTTGCTCATAGCGATGGGAGCCGCCCTGCACTGGGTTGAGGGCCTCCTGCCCGTACCTCTGCCCATACCGGGAGCCAAGCTCGGACTGGCAAACGTTGTGACCCTGTACACCATCGTGATGTGGGGGTTGGGTGATGGTCTCACCGTGGCGGCGGGCAGAGCTCTTCTGGGTTCGCTCCTGGGGGGTACTTTCGGGACACCCGCCTTTGCCATGAGTTTCACGGCAGCGGTGGCGGCAACGGTGGCCATGCATCTCATCTTGAGATTCCCCGTAGGTCCGGTGGGAGCGAGTATAGCGGGCGCAGCCGTTCACAACATGGCGCAGCTGACGGTGTTTTCAGTGATGACGGCCTACGCAGGGGTGTTTGTCTACACACCCTACCTCCTCGCCCTGGCCCTTCCGGCAGGGTTCATCACCGGTTTGACGGCCGCGCACCTTCTAGCGCGCGCCGGGACCATAGAGTCTTCCCTGGGTCCGGGTCATTCCTCCGACGACGGCGGATAGCCGCACATCTCCAGGATCCTGCTCACAACCTCGGCCGCCCGCTCCGCGGGTCTGACCACCGCAAACACCGTCCGCTCCCCGGCAAGGGTGCCCAGCACATCGTCCCACGCCAGGGCGTCCAGCGCCTCTGCCACCGTCTGCGCCGTCGCCGGGAGGGTATCGATGACCACCATGCAGTCACTCCTTCGAACCTGGGTCACGGAGTTTTGCAGGGTGTTGAGAAGCTGCTCACTTATCCCACGCTTCTGAAGGCTGGAGGATTCAGTATACCTGTAGCCCCCGTTCTTGTTGGATATTTTGACCAGGCCCAGCTCCTTGATATCCCGGGACACGGTGGCCTGGGTCACGTCGATACCTTCGGTCCTGAGGGCATTCACCAGGTCGTTTTGGGTTTCGATCTCCCGT
>PWUB01000005.1 GCA_003563755.1 Clostridia bacterium | reverse complement strand
TAAGCTTGTCGACAAATTGCTGGACAAGGGACTGCTAGAGCGGGACGGATCCGACCTCAGGCTGACGGATGCGGGCAAGAAGGCGGGAGGCGAGTTCCGCTATTCACGGCGTTACGGGCCCTTCTTCATCTGGCCGAGGGATCTACAACCCTGAGGCTCACGGGCTGTGCCTATCTCGCTGGCCGCGGTAGGTGGGCTTGGCGTCTCATGAGAGTCAACATCCAGACGGATGGTCTACGATCGACCTCGGTGACGATCTCACCGCGTGGGGCGAGCTCGCCATCAGACCGGCACATACTACACGGTTTGCCTCTATGAGTCTGTACAGTCGCGGTGAAGCCCTGACAATGACCTCCAACCTGTCAGACAACTGCCTCCGAAATACGGAGTTGTCGCCGAAGTTCTATTGCAGCGCGTTCGGAGTCTGTGTAATATAGCAGTGTCGTATGCAATATAACAACTACATGTGGTCGCCTTGATCGATGAGCCTCAGGCCTCGTGATAGGCGGTTGCAGGTGACTACGAAACACTGGCGGGGCATAAGCACCCAATTCCCCCCGGTTCGCAACGCAACCCCCTCCAATTGCGGACCGGGGTTACTCTTTGGGCGCATCAGGAGAGAGAGAATTGTGTTCGCGAGATGCTTCAGTAGCTTCGGCAGGAGGAACAGGCTGATAGGGCTGCTGATCCCTTGCGACAGGTCGTGGTTCGATTAGAAGCAGCAGCTCGGCAGCGGAGACGAATTCCAATCCACGGGCCTTCAGCAGCGGTATCATCGCCTGGATGGCGCGTGCCGTGACGGTACCTCCCTCAATACCGACGTGCCCGATGCCCACAGCATGACCCCTATCCAGGGCTATGTCTCCCAGTTTTGCAAGCCGGGACTCTATGTGGTGTTGGTCCTTCTGACCGTCGAGAAACACGTCCCTCACAAGCACCGAGACACCCATGGCCTCTGCGAGTTCCTCCACGACTGAGTGCGGGGTGGTCCTGCTGTCAAGGAAAAACATATCTTCCTGCCGGGCGACCGCCAACACCGCTTTCATCACGCGTCGATCAGCCGTGGCCTTCGACCCCATATGGTTACTGATCCCTGCCGCTCCAGGAACCCGGGCTAATCCTCTCATCACTCGATCCCGGATTTCGCCCTCGGGCAGGTCAGTGGTGATTCCGTTGGGTCCCAGCCATTCGGGTTTCCCCTGTTCGGGCTCCATCGGCAGGTGCATGATCACCTCGAGGTCAGCAGCGACGGCCATTCTTGCTTCCATCTCGCTGAATGGTTGAAAGGGCATCACGGCTACCGTTATGGGGATTCCCAGGTCAAGCATGGCCTCTGTGCCGTCGGCGCGGTTTCCGAAATCATCGATGATCAGGACTATCCTGCCCGCTGGTTCCGGGCTCGCAGCCATCGGCAAAAGCTGTGCCAGCAGCCAGAGACCCAGCGACGCACAGCACAGCATTGCGATCCGTACCACCTTTGCCTTGCCAATGATGAACCACACCGCGGTTCCCCCGTCCTAAGGGTATGCGGTGGGTCACCTGCTGCAGTACCGGCCCCGGCGCCACGACCAGCAGTGTAACGGGGCCAGGCACGAGCAGGTCAGTACTCATCCTGGCCCCGATACGCTAGCATCCGGTTTGTCTTCGCGTCTGACGGCAGGGGGTTAGGTTCTGTCCTTCCCCTCCTCAGTGCACACCCGGCGCGTCGAGGACCTCCACCGTTTCCTGGCTGGTTATGCCCATGGCTTGCAGCTCGCGAAGGACAGGCTCATAGATTTGCTCATGCACCGGTATCTGCAGCCCCGTCAGCCCTATCTTTCCGTGCAGTGCGAGCTTGCAGGCGATGGCTATGGGAAGTCCCGTTGTGCGGGCGATTGATGAATCACCTCCAGGTTCTCCGTGGTCCACGAGGGTGAGAGTCACGCGCCTCCTTGTGCCGTCCGGGTGCGCTGCGACGAACTCGTGGGTCATGACCACCATGTCACACTCATTTTCACCGTAGACCAGTCTCTCGAACATGAGGTCGGCGGTAACGTCCCGCGGCGAACCCTCCTTCTGCGGCACTTCAGTATCATCGAGAAGCCCCAGCCATTCGATGCGTCTCAACACGGCAGAATATTCGGGAAGACCCAGGTGCCGGGCGAGCTGCCCCCGGGGGTCATCCTCCCCCTCTACGCCCATGAGGCGGGCTACCAGCTGGCGGTGGGTGAGGCCTGATAGGTCCATCCGCGTATCGTCAAGGGCACCCAGTTCGATCATAGCCGCCAGGGTCTCGCACCAGCCCGGGAACCTGTAGGTTCCGCGGTAGAGATCGCGAGCGCCGTCGATACCGTACAGCTCCCTGTACGGCAGAGCGTTTCCATTTGGGTAGTACTCGAACCATCCTGCACCCCGAACGTGAGTGAAGGAGTAGTTCCTCATCGCTTCCTCTCCGGGGATCACAACCGCTTCACCGTTCTCGAGGTAGCGGGCCGGCCTCTTCGCCGCTCCGAGGGCTCCGGTCGGTGACCAGGAGAACTTGTAGCCGAAAGGATTGTCGTTCGCTTCGTGAGACGGAATGGCCCCACAGAGGGATCTGTATGCTTCAACAACGCCGCCCTCGGAACGAATCTCCGCGATCTTGCTGACCGCCATCATGTGGTCTATTCCCGGATCCAGGCCCACCTCCATCAGCATGAGCGTTCCGGATTCTGTGGCTGTCGAATGCATCCGCTGCATCTGGGGCGTTCCGTAAGAGGCGCCGATGATGTCCGTGGCCTCCTGCACGCAGATGCGAGTGATATCCGTGAGGTACTGACCCGGAAGTAGATTGACCACTATGTCGTGCTCCCGTATCAACGGCCTGGGGTCTTGGCAGTCGACGTCCAGGGCAATTGCTCTACCGCGGGGATGGTCTCCTGTTACGGTGGACGCGTGTTCGATGCGCTGATCAGCCACCGTCAGCTGAAAGCCCGGTTGATCCAGCAGGTATCCCACGCACGGCCCAGAAACTCTGCCTGCACCTAACACCAGTATCTTCTTCATATCCGATCCTCTCCGTGTTCGTATGATGACAACTCAGTCTCTCCTTCCTCGCGGCTGTAGAGCAGCACTCTTCCGCCGGCCGCCTTGCAGGGCCCGGCCTGATGACCGTACGTCAGAGGGGAAGATCCCTGCGGCTGAAGATGTGGATGCCGGCACCGTAGAGTACGGCCGCGATCCCTGCGAACACCAGGGATACGATGAGCACCGACTGTTCGCCGTGCAGGATACTGCCCGGATTGTACAGCGTGAGGAGGGTAAGGTGTCTGAGCCACTCATAGCCCATGCCCATGTTCGCCAGCAGGCTGATGATGAAGAACAGTACTGGAATCCCCCCGCCAAACGCCAGTGAGTGCCTGGTATCGTCAAACATGCACGAAAAGAAGAAACAGATACTGCTCAGTGCGACAAACAGCATCATGGCTCCCAAATTCAGCGACATGTACATT
>PWUB01000331.1 GCA_003563755.1 Clostridia bacterium | reverse complement strand
CGGAGCTGTGCCGGTTCAGGGTGCCCGCAGCTCCCTGTCGGCCATGCGCCGTGCACTGAAGGTACTGGAGGATGGAGGAGCGGTGGTGGTGTTCCCACAGGGCGGAGTTCGCGGAGAGGATGAGCCCATTCGGCTGCACAGGGGTTCTGCGTTCGTGGCCTCGACGGCCGGAGCACCCGTACTGCCCGTCGTCATATCCGGCAGCGAGGAGGTACTCCCTCCGGGCACCTATCTGCCCCGCAGGGGGACGATCAGGATAACCTTCGGAGAATTGATTCCTGCCGCGGAGCAGGACCAGCTCCACGGTGAGCTGGAGGTGGCTCTACGGTGCCTCCTGGCATCAGACTGTTCTCGTGAGCGGTGAGGGCAGGGGAGCGGCTATCCGCCCTCAACAGAGTCGCTGGTCCCTTCTGCCTTCAGCAGGGCGCGGGTCAGATCGTCGGTGGTTCTCTCTAGCACCATCATGAACTGCCCGTAGACGAACCGCCTCCGGGGATCCTCATCGTCTTCATCGTATACCAGGTCGACAAGCTCCTCGATCATCTGGTCCAGGGCATAGAGCTTTACGTGTACCAGCTCGTGTACGATCACCGCATCGAGGCTCACATCAGTCAACTGTTCACGAACGAGGACCTTCGCGGAGGCATACTCCGGCCTGATTTGCATGTCGCCGGACCTATGGCAGTCGGAACCTTTCACCTGCAGGGAAAGATCCCAGTCGCTCAGGCGCAGCAGAGCTGCCACTTCTCCAGGAGCGTCATCGCTTCCTCCTGCACAACCTGCACACCCATCACCTCCTCACGAGGTTCAGGCAAGCACAAAGTGTACCCTCAGCACAGGGCCAGCCCCGCCAGGGAACCGGTGAGAGCTGCCGCGCTCATCGGTTCCGAGGGGGGTATGGGTGAACTCTTGGCGAAGGGATGCGAGGGTACTGTGAAACGTGCAATGGAGGGATGCCGAATGCTGATAGACCGTCAGAAGTGTGTGGGCTGCGCGACATGTATACCCTGGTGCCCGGTTCAGGCGATATATGTGAGGGAGGGAAAGGCCGACATAGACCGCGACCGCTGCACGGAGTGCGGCACCTGTGCTCGAGAGTCCGTGGTGCCGTGTCCCGGCGAGTGCTTCGAGGGGGAGATCCTCGAATGGCCGAGGACCGTCAGGCGCTTTTTCAGCGACCCCACGGCCACCCACGAGGAGACGGGCATTCCCGGCCGTGGTACCGAGGAGAGTAAGACCAATGATGTCACCGGTCGGTTGAAGAGGGGACAGGTGGGGCTGGCCCTGGAGATGGGCAGGCCTTACGCCGCGGCCCGGGGACAAGACATCCAGGTCATAACATCCGCTCTCGCCGCCTACGGGATCGACCTCGAAGACAACAACCCCCTGACCCACATGATGGTGGACAGGAGGCGGGGTGTTCTCAGGCATGAGCTGAGGAACGTGCGCGTAATCTCTGCGATTATCGAATTCGCTATCCCCCGCAAAGATCTCGAAGGCGTTCTGCAGCTCATCATGCAAAAGGCCGGAGAACTGGGTACGGTCTTCTCGCTGGATTTGGCGATCCGTTTTGATGAAGACGGGGGCATCCCTGATCTGCCTGAGCTGGCCAGCCACGGGCTGCAACCTTATCCAAACGCCAAGATCAATGTCGGGTTAGGACGTCCACTGTACAGGGAGGATTGATGTCACGTGACGCATTCACTTCACAGAAGGGGACGTCGGGAGTCCCTGGAAAGCGACTACGTCTTCCTGGCTACTCCAGCGATCGGAGTCAATCACGTC
This sequence comes from Clostridia bacterium, assembly GCA_003563755.1. The sequence continues at coordinate 11,260 of PWUB01000331.1, read as the reverse complement.
GGCTGTCACCCGCGGTTGGAGCGGATCCTCGAGATAGTCTACGAGGTCGGCCCGACCAATATCGGATCCTACGACACGGGAACGGTCCTGGCCGGGGTCACCTACGATGACATAAAGGCTGCCCTACACGACGCTTCCCGAATCCGCTGCGTGTTCTCAGACCTGGATGAGGTGCGGACCATCCTTCGTCGGCTGCGCGAAGAGGACCTGGGAATATCCATAGTGATAAGCGGACTCATCGACGAAGTCCTGGGGGTGGCAGCTGAGGAGGGCCTCTGCCCCCATACCGTGAACCTGTCTCTTGGGATTCACGGTTCCTCGGAGGATCTGCCCGGTGAGAGCATCCTCCGTCTGATGACCATGTGCGGTCACGGCATGATCTCCGCGGGTATCGTCGATCAGCTGATCGAGCAGGTGAAGAGGGGGCACTGCTCTCCCCGCGAGGCTGCCGAGGTCATGGCCCGGCCGTGTGTGTGCGGTATCTTCAACCAGCAGCGTGCCCGGGACCTGCTAACGATCATCCGCGATAGCTGACCGCCTGAGGGGTGTTATGAGCGGTAGATGGTAGCCGCCTGCCCGGGGAAGGAATCCGATGGCAGGCCACCGAAGATCCTGACAGGGTCTTCGGTGTTCGGCGCGGATGGAGCATCCAGGTCCTCTGCACGAAAGCTCCCGATGATCCCTCTACGCTCCAGACGTCAGGACAGGTTGGTCAAGCTACTGCTTGGGAGGTGCCGAATGAGGGCACTAGTGCTGGGTTCGGGGATGATGGGTACTGCCGTAGTCAAGGATTTGTCGGAGGCCGACAGTGTGAGCCACATCACTGTGGCCGATCAGGAGTTTGAAGCGGCGAGCAGGGTGGGGAAGATGTGGGCCTCGAACAGGGCCTCGATCGAGCCGTTGCAGTTGGACCTCGAGGACGGGGATCGTGCAGTGCAGACCATGAAGAAGCATGATGTGGTCATCGGTGCATACCCGGAGAGACTGGCGCTGCGGGTCACCGAATACGCTCTTGAGGCGGGGGTTGACCTGGTCGATATGACCGCCCTTCAGGAGTGGGAAAAGCGGGCGGAGATGCACGAAGAGCTCAGCTGTCGAGGGGTAACGGTCATCGCCGGCTGCGGAGTTGCGCCGGGACTGGCGAACATACTAATGGGTATTGGAACGGAGAGGGTGGGGGACGCCCATACGGGAAGCATCCTGGTGGGAGGTCTACCCCAGTCTCCCCAGCCTCCACTCGATTATGCCATCGTGTTCTCCTTCGAGACGGTGATCGATGAGTACACAGTCAGTCCGAGGGTGATAAGAGACGGTGAGATCCAGGTGGAGCCTCCGCTTTCGGGGTTGGAGCACGTCAGCTTCGAACCGCCGGTGGGAGAAGCGGAGTGTTTCCTCACAGACGGCCTCAACAGCCTGCTGTGGACCATGCCCGCCAGGGGTCTTAAGAACGTGTATGAGAAGACGGTCAGGTACAGGGGGCACCGGGACATCATGGCCCTGTTTCTCGAGTGCGGCTTTTTCGATGATCAGCCGGTGCAGGTAGAGGGGGTCGGGGTCACACCACGGGCCGTCACGAACGCGGTACTCACTCCGCTGCTGCGGACGACAGACACCAGGGACGTGACCTGTATGCGTGTGATAGTGTGCGGCGACGAGGAGATCCAGTACGATCTCATGGATTTTTATGACGAGACCAGCGGCATCAGTTCCATGGCCAGGACCACGGGATACACCTGCTCCGTGGTTGCCCAGATGCTGGCCTCGGGGCGAATTCCGAAGAAGGGATTTGTCGCACCGGAGGATGCCATCACGACGGGCAATTTCTGCGAGTTTGAACGTCACCTCAGTAGGCGCGGTATCGAGGTGATTGAGAGCCGACCGGTAGGGTAAGGACGGGCCCTGTCGCCCCTGCCGCATGCTCACCTGATCCGAAGCGACGTGAAAAGCCCCTGCCTCAGTATCACGTGGGGGGACGGGCTCGGCATGCGGTACATGCAGTTTGACTCACCAGTTTGGCATCCGCCGGCGGGGGGAGGTAGATATATTGGCTCATGGCTCAGAGCATACGACTCTCCGGATAGACGGACGTTGTAGGTCTGTTGCCCCGGGATTGACCCTGGCCCAGGCACTGGCGTCCGTGGGAGCAGCCGTGGATTCTCCGTGCGGAGGACGGGGGGTCTGCGGCCGCTGTGCGGTCAGGATCGACTCCCACTGCCCTCCCCCCACGTCCACCGACATGGATCATCTAGACAGCGCCGCCCTCGCCCGGGGAGTCCGGTTGGCCTGTCGCCACATCCCCGTCGAAAACATGCATGTCTCGCGGATCACCGAGGACGTTGGGATCTGGGAGATCACGCACCAGGAGATCGAGCCAGACCCACTGCTCGGGGAGTATGTGCCCGATGGGTGGTTGTCGCCTACAGCACCCGGTGCGTTTGGAATCGTCCTCGATGTCGGAACAACCACCATCACCGCCTCGGTCGTCCATCTGCAGACGGGAGCTGAGTTGAAAACGGCTGCGATGACCAACCCTCAGGTCTCCTTCGGCGCGGATGTTGTCTCCCGGCTTGAAGCGGCATCACGCGGTCAGGCCCGCCTGCTGAGGAGGGTGCTCATCGAGGGAGCCGCCGACCTCCTGGATTCGCTGATGAGCGACCTCGGTTTGGCCGGTGATCAGGTGGCGGCGCTGACCATGGTGGGAAATACGGCCATGCACCACATGTTCCTCGGGATGCCCGTGGACAGCCTGGGAACTGCTCCCTACCGTCCCCATGATGTTTGCTCTCACCTGGTACCGGCCGCTCAGGCCGGGCTGCAGGGTGTACCTGATGCAGTACTGTTCTGCCCGGGATTGGTGTGGGGTTTCGTGGGATCCGATGTCACTGCAGGCATGCTCGCCACCTCGATCGATCGCCGGGACGGAATCACCCTTTTCGTCGACATGGGGACCAACACCGAGATAGTTGCGCACCACCGGGGGAAACTGGTGGCCTGCGCCGCTGCCGCGGGTCCGGCCTTTGAGGGCGCCCATACGAGCTGTGGAATGCGGGCTTCCCCAGGGGCCATCACCCGGGTGCAGCTTACGCCCGAGCCGAGGATCGATTGCATTGGAGACATAGAACCCGTGGGACTGACGGGGTCAGGTGCCCTGGACCTGCTGGCTGAAGGCCTGCGCTGGGGACTGATCGATCCCAGCGGCCGCATCACCGGTGATCCCCCGCAACAGGTATCTTCACTCCTCAGGGAGGACGCGGAGGGTGAACTGAGCGTGCAGGTCGCACCGGGCATCGGTCTCACCCAGCGCGATGTACGCCAGCTGCAGATGGCCAAGGGAGCGATAGCCGCCGGTGTTCGCACCGTTGTCGCCCACCTGGGCGCGGCTTCACGGGAGGTGGACCATGTGTACCTGGCTGGTGCTTTCGGGAGCAGCATGGATCCAGGTAATGCCGCCCGCATCGGGCTGTTCGGTGACATGGCACAAGCCTCCGTGGTCTCCGTCGGAAATTCGGCGGTGAGGGGGGGAGGGCTCGCCCTACTCTCTTCGTCAGCCGGTGATCGGCTCGAGGAGTATCGGCGGCGTACCCAGTACCTGGAGCTGGCGGTGCTGCCGGGCTTTCAGAGTGCCTACATTGATGCCCTGAGATTTCCTGAATCGACGCTGCTCTCGGTGAGGGCTCGTGTGCCGCAGGCGAAGGCGCATCCACCAAGCTGACAACTGGCACAGGTGATCTCATGCTGATGGGAGGGGAGGTCCCGGTGAGTGTCGTTATCGTCGACGATATACCGCATCTGTTGACGCGGGAGGAGATGCTGGACAGGTTGGCTGTTCACCCCGAGACCGCCCTGGGGACGAAACTGGGGCAGCTCCTGCATCAGGCCTGTGCGATCGCTGAGCCGAAGGCCCTTCACAGGGTCTGCCGGGCCCGGCCTGGGGGTGACACCCGGGTGGTGGTTGATGGGGTCATCCTGGAAAGCCCCATCCTCAGGAGGCACCTCGACTGCGTCAGCTGGGTGATCCCGTATATCGTCACGTCCGGTAGAGAGCTGTGGGAGTGGTCGCGCACCCTTGAGACGGCCATTGACCGGTCGTGGGCCGCCGTGATCATCGAGGCGATGCTGAACACAGCCGTTGACCAGTTCGAGGAGGTCCTGCGTAAGCGCTGCGGCACCGGTCCCATGTCCAGCCTTCACCCCGGCTCACTGTCTGACTGGCCCTTGAGGGATCAGGTAGGCCTCTTCCAGCTGCTGCACGATCCATCGAAGCTCATCGGTGTGGAACTGACCGACGGTCTCTTCATGGCTCCACCCGCGACCGTGTCGGGTCTGAGGTTTGAGACCGAGAGTGAACACCAACATCGCTGTGAACTCTGCACCAGATCCTCCTGCCCAAAGCGGGCGCGGCTTCTCACCACGGCTGCTTTCGGAAGCGCCGTAGACGGGACGTCGTGCTGGGGCGGAGAGGCACGGATGAGGGTGTTGGAGAGACGTCCACGTTGGTTAAGGGTTCCGGGGCTGATACACACTGACTGACGATATCGGCAACATGAGAGGAGTGAAGGACACTTGGGATTTCGCAATCGCATAGCGGAGGCTGTGATCGCCGGGGACATCGATTACATCCGGAACATGGTGCGAGAGGCATTGGATGAGGGTCTTTCGGCCGGGGAAATCATCAACGAGGGCCTGCTGGTCGGTATGCAGTACGTGGGTGGGGAGTTTAAGGAAGCCAGGATGTTCATCCCCGAGGTGTTGATCTCGGCTGAGACGATGAACAGGGCGATGGATGCACTGCGTCCGCACGTGATGCAGGACACGATCAAGTCAGAGGGACTGGTGGTCATCGGAACCGTTGAGGGTGATCTGCATGACATCGGCAAGAGCCTGGTGTGCCTCATGCTCGAATCCAATGGATTCGAGGTGGTGGATCTGGGCATCGACGTCCCTGCCCAACACTTCGTAGAGGCGGCCAGGGAACACCGCCCCGACATTGTCGGTATGTCCGCCCTGCTCACCACCACCTTACCCAGGATGCAGGAGGTCATCGATGCTTTCGCTGCGGAGGATCTACGGGGTTCGGTCCGGATAATCGTGGGGGGCGCACCTGTCACCGGTGAGTTTGCAGATTCTATCGGCGCGGACGGCTATGCTCCTGACGCTGTGTCTGCGGTGGACCTGGCCAGGTCCGTGATACCCAGATGAACCGGACCCGGGCGCGGTTCGGTACCACCTGATCGTAGCCGGGCAAGAGCAGCCCGACGAGTTGAGATTGATGAACGGCCACCCATAGGCACGTCTTCGGCACACCCTGGGAACGGGGGAAAGACCGTGTTGATCATCGGGGAGAGAATCAACTCCAGCATTTTGTCCATCAGGGATGCTGTGAGTAGGCGAGACGGAACCATGCTCCAGCGAGAGGCGGTGCTGCAGGTTGAGGCAGGGGCGGATTATGTTGATGTGAACGTGGGTACCTTCGTCGACCAGGAGGAGGCACTGATGCGGTGGGCCGTGGAGATGATCCAGGACGGCACCGAAGTGCCGCTGTGCATAGATAGTGCGGATCCTAACGTGGTAGAGGCTGGCCTGCAGGCCTGCCGCAAGAGGGCCATTGTCAACTCGATAAGCGGTGAGAGGTCGCGCTTTGATGACCTCATTGGGATCGTCAAGAAGCATGACACCGCGGTCATAGGCCTTACCATGGACGACTCGGGGATACCGGAGGATGCTGAGGGTCTGGTCGAAAAAGGGGGTGCACTCCTGGAGAACCTCCTGGCCCAGGGTGTCTCCGCTGCGGACATCTACCTGGACCCCCTGGTGCGACCGGTGAGCACCGGTCCAGGCGTGGGTCTCATCGTGATACGTGCCATCGAGCGCCTCAAGCGTACCTTTGAGGACGTACAGGTCGTCTGCGGCCTGAGCAACATATCATATGGATTGCCACGCAGGTCGCTGCTCAACGGTGCTTTCCTGGTCGCTGCCGTGTCGGCCGGACTCGATGCCGCGATCCTGGATCCTCTGGATGGGTCGCTGATGGGCCTTCTGAGAGCGGCAGAGGCTGTGCTCGGGCACGATGCCTACTGTCTTGACTATATTCGGGCCTATAGAGACGGCAGGTTGTGATGCTGTTGTGAACCACGAACAGGTGCTTTTCCCCGGCAATTCTTCGTATTGAAGGAGGCTGAAGATGCAATGAAACTCGCCTTTGACCAGCAGCCCCAACTCAGGCTACTGACCGACGAGCAGGTGCAGCTGCTTCACGAAAAGGCCCTGTACATCCTGGAACGCACCGGGGTTATGTTCAGATCAGGTGAGGCTCTGCGAATCCTCAAGGAGCACGGCGCCGAGGTGGATTTTGACAGGTCCATCGTCCGATTCGAGCCCCAGATGGTGATGGACGCCCTTGATCACGCTCCTTCGTGCATCCAGCTGTACGATCGTGAGGGCCAGCCAGCGGCCGTCCTGGGCGGTCAGACATCTCATTTCAACCCCGGATCCGCCGCGATCGAATTCGTCGAGTCCGACGGCATCACGGTTCGTCAGGCCCTTGCCCGGGATCAGGTCATGATCTCGCGGTTAACTGACGCCCTGGACAACATCGCTCTACAGTCAACCTCCGTGGTGCCGAGTGATGCACCGGAGGCTATCGGTGACAGCTACCGCCTGTATCTCTCGCTGAAGACCTCACCTAAAGCCGTCATCACGGGCGCCTTCAGCATCCACGGCATCGAGCACATGAGGGACATTCTTGCCGCCGTCAGCGGCGGCATAGACGCACTCAGGAGGAAGCCGAAGGCGGTCTTCGACGTCTGTCCCTCTCCGGCCCTGAAGTGGACCACTATCAGCTGCCGTAACATCATTGACTGTGCCCGTGACGGCCTGCCCATAGAGAGCGTCTCCATGCCCATGCCCGGAGCAACCACGCCCGTGACTCTCGCCGGCTCGGTGCTGGTTCACACCGCGGAGACCCTGAGCGGACTCGTACTCTCGCAGGTCGTCAATCCCGGCACACCCTTTGTGTACGGAGGTGCTCCCGTGCATTTCGACATGCGCACGGGCGTCACGCCGCTGGGCGCCGTGGAGGCGACCATGATCGGGGCGGCCTACGCGCAGATGGGGAAATACTACGGCCTGCCCACCCACACCTATGCCTGCCTCGGAGACTCCAGGATGATAGATGCCCAGGCGGGGCTGGAGACGGCCATGAGCGGCATCCTCGCCCAGCTCGCTGGGATCAACGTCATCTCCGGTCCGGGCATGTTGGACTGTGTTCGGTGTATGAGCCTCGAGAAGCTGGTGATCGACAACGAGATATGCGGCATGGCCCTTCGTCTGCACCGGGGGATCAACTGCGCCCCCGACGCCCTGGCCGCCGAATTGATCGCTGACCTGGGACCGGGAGGTGACTATCTCTCCACCCAGCACACCCTGGAGTGGTTCAGGCGCGAGCAGTATATTCCCTCACCGGTCATCGACCGCAGCGATCGCTCGAGCTGGGAGGCAGGGGGGAGTCGGGATATCCTGTCCCGGGCCAGGGACAGGGTGAAGGATATCCTGGAGGGACACGAGCCGGTGGCCCTCGATGCCCAGAGAGAGGATGCACTGGATGATGTCCTGAGAGGAATCATGGCGGAGATGAGCATCACCACTCTGCCAGTGGGGGCGGATTTGTGACGGGGGAGAAGCTCAGCGGTCTGCAGGCCAACCTCGCGCTGTCTCTACGATGTATTTCGGATGCAGGTAGAGAGTTTCTGATGGATGACGAAGCGCGAGGCATTGACCGAGATCGGCGATGGTGTCGCGGACGTTCGCGGGTGCAGACATGGATTGAAATGCGCTGGCATCAATACCACGGAGTCCTTCGGCGTGCAGCACTACGTACCCGGCGGTACTGCGATAGCCAGCAGGCAGGTGGTCGAGGCATCTGCAGGCAGGAAGACTCACTGCGGTGTGGCTTGCCCTGGGCACGCGGCCGTGATGCTGAGGAGCGGATCTCTCGTCGGCGGTCGTCCTGCCGTCTTAGGCACAGATCACGATTTTGACAGGGTGCTGGAACGTGGCACAATCTGTGGCGGGTCGCCTGGTTGGCCTAGTCGCGCTTAGGGAGACTCTGAGAGGAGTTGATTGCACAGTGGTAGCCGGGATCGGTGTTCTCTTACTGCCCCTATACTTCGCGGTTGTTGCCCTGATTCTTTACTTCGTCGTCAAACTGGCGGTGAAGAGCGCGGTGAGGGAGCCTCGCGAGGAGAAGACGCTATGATGATCACCGGTCATGCGTCCGCAAGCCCACCCGGGGCGGTCCAGGTGTCCTTTCCTTCATGCACCCGCGTCGGTTCTAGGCAGACGGGGGGTCTATGGAGATAGGACGGGGTCTTGGACCGGATCAGCTCGTGCATTGCGATAAGGAACGAGAGGGCCATCAAGGTGCGAGGGCCGAGAGAAGATAGTCGTCCGTGCTGGTGCCATGGGGTTGGCTATCGCGACAGCAAACCCACTGCCTGCAGCGAGGCCACGATTGTCGCTGGCAGCCGCAGCATCATGAGGTAGGCGCGTCCCGCAGCATGCCGATTAGGGAGTGGGACCACAGCCCCACAGACCACCCGAACAGCGCACAGCAGGTGAAGGGTCAGGATTGCTTGAGGTACTGTTGCCACCATTCGGGGTTCGATTCAACAAAGTGCACGAACTCGCGAATCCGTCTCATGCTGCGGGGGCTGAGGTGATGCTCGATGCCTTCCACGTCCTCGAAGATAACATCGTCACCGGCCACGCCCAGGATGCAAAGAAGCTTGGTGAGGTCCCGGTGGCGCCTCACCATCTTCCTGCCGATGCGGCGTCCGGTTTCGGTGAGAGTTACACCCCGGTACTTCTCGTACCGCACGTATCCCTTCTCATCCATACGCTGTATCATGTGGGTCACTGACGACGGCTGAACATGCAGTGCATCCGCAATGTCCACCATCCGGGCGAATCCCTTCTCCTCTATGAGGCGGTACATCCGCTCAAGGTAGTCCTCCATGTTAGGTGTCGGCATGCTGCAGCTCCATCCCGTACAGGTATTAAGGCTACTGACACGTCCCTTGCCAGATATCTATGCTGTGAAACCACGAAAAACACCCGAACGACCAGATGGGTCAGTCCACTCCATCCTAACAACTGCCTCGATCGGCCTCGCTGATGAGATATTCGTCGAACTCCTCTACGCTCCGCACTCCACGTTCGAGGACCGCATGGTAGATGAGCGTACTCATACCGTCATGCAGCCTCCGCCGCTGGTGGTAGTGACTCTTTATGCGCATTATGGTATCTCTCAGGACCGGGTTGAGTCCGTCACGGAGGGTGTCTGCAGCCTCGAATCCCGTCATGTCCCTGTTCGACGTGATCCATAGGTCCATGGACCATGGGCCTGAGCGGCCCGGGAGACTGTCAACAGATACCTTCATGGCCTCATCGTGGCGGTAGTCCGTTATTCGGACTTCACCCACGCCCTCTCTGTCGAGAAGATACCGCGAGAGCTTGAGGGCAGCTCCGATGACAGTGGCGTCCCGGGGAATGAGTACATGGATGTCAATATCACGCTTGACGACGAGGTCCGCGGCCACGCTTCCGACCAGCCGGGCTTCACCGGCCTTGCTGGCCTCGCGGAGAACGTCGAGTCTTGTGATGATGCTTACTGCTTCCTGAACGAGACTCTCGCTGTTCATACGTACACCTCCCATCAAGGTGAATAGATATCGAGGTGGTAGCGCCTGGTAGGATGGACTGCACGATATTACTCAGTCGTACCAGTCTCTGTCAAGGACATCACCAATCTGGCTGCAAGGGCCGGCGCTTCAGCCCGCAAGGAAGCCATGTGATAGCCACGCAGTGGATAGACGTTCGCTGTTTCCAGGGGGCGATAAATGGCGATTCGCGGTAGTGAAAGGCGTGATGCCAGCCACGGCGTTCAGACCCTGATACCTTTCCATTTCCCACCGTGAAAACGGATCGTGGTCAGCAGTGCTCTCACACACTGATCAGCGGCCATTGCCATCCATGCTCCCGGCAGTCCCAGGCCGAGGATTACACCCAGGATGTGTGCCAGAAGCAGCCGGATACCCCATATCCCCACGGCGGAAGACAACAGAACGAAGCGGGTGTCACCGGCACCCCTCAGCCCGCCTCCCATGGTGAAGCTCATGGCGGTTGCCGGCTGCACGAGGGCCATTATACGCAGGATCTGCCCACCCAGTTGGATCACCGTCGGGTCATCAGTGTAAAGATGCACGATCTGTGGGCCCAACACGAAGAGAAACACTCCCATCAGTCCCATTGTGATCGCCGCCACCCGGGCGGTTTCCTTGCCCGCCTTCTCCGACCATTGAGGCCGCATGGCTCCCAGATGTTGACCGACAAGGGTGGTTGAGGCGATGGCGAATCCGAAGCCGGGCATGAAGGACAGAGACTCGATGTTCATGGCTATCTGGTGGGCAGCCATGGAAAGAGTGCCCATGGCTGCAACCGTTCTCACAAAGAGCAGCATACCGCTGCGCAGAATCAGCTGTTCACCGGCGGCCGGCAGCCCCACGTTGAGTATTCGCGAGATGATGCCGGCATCCCAACCTGAGAAGAGGCGGCCCTCCGGGCGAATCCGGGACCTGCCACGGCTGATTACGAAGGCGATCATGGCTACGGTCAGTGCCCGGGTGGTGATGGTCGCTACACCGGCGCCCACTACACCGAGGCGTGGGAAGATCCAGATCCCAAATATCAGCACCCAGTTCAGTACCACGTTCAGCACATTGGCAATGCTGCGGGCCACCATGGGAGTTCGGGTATCACCCGCACCCCTGAGTGCAGCGATCATGATCACAGATAGGGCCGTGAATAGCATTCCGCTGACGACGACCCGGAAGTACGCCGTGGCTTGCGGCGCAACATCGGGTGCAGCGCCCATGAAGCCGATGATCCATGGTGCGAATACCACGAGCACCACCGATACCACCATGCCCATGACCACTGCCAGGGCGATTGACTGCTTCATGACCCGACTGGCACCGGCCCAGTCCCCGGCCCCCACCATCCTGGCTACCAGGGCCGTGGTTCCCACGGCCAGGGCCTGGAACATGGCCATGGTGAAAAAAGACGGCTGGTTAGCGATTCCTATGGCTGCTATGGCAGCCGGCCCCAGGCGTCCGACCATGATCATGTCTACTATCTGGGTCAGTGTCTGTAGCATCATCTCGGTGATAGCGGGCCAGGCAAGGCTGAACACCTGTCCGCGGAT
>PWUB01000062.1 GCA_003563755.1 Clostridia bacterium | reverse complement strand
GGGGAAGCATCTAATTTATGATTTATGATTGCGGATTGAAGGCAGTCGAGGGTTTAGAGTTGAGTGTTTAGGGTTTCTAAGACCCATGATACCCGATGCCTGTCATGTAAGTTATTCTTTGAAATGATGAGGAATTGGAAAAGCTTTTCAAATCAACAATCAAAAATCTGAAATCAGCAATGCCCTCGACCGTCATTCCCGAATGTCTCTATCGGGAATCCAGCGTCTTTGCGGTATGGTTTAGACGCTTTTAAAACCCCTCACTCCTTACACCTCACACCTCACGCAGTTCAAGGCTCCTGAATACTGCCCCTGACTCTGGACCCCCGCTTCATACATGCGGGGGAGACGGTATTAAAGGCGGAGGCCCGACATTCTCGGGCCATTCCCCTCACAACTCACGATTCACGATTCACTGCATTAGTCCCCCTTTAACCCTTTTACGGCCCGCATTTTGGGCCACTAAGCAGGAATCCAGCGTTTTTGTGGCATGGCTTAGACGCTTTTAAAACCCCTCACCCCTCACACCTCGCGCAGTTCAACCTCCCCATTTACGCATATACCCCTATACCCATTTACGGCCCGCAGTTTGGGGTGATGTCCTAAAATCCCTGTAAAAACAAAAAGTGGATGGCCAGGGGGGACTTGGTGTCAGGCACTTAAGTTATTAACTTATTGTTGATTCCTTGCCCCTCCCATGGTATCGTGATCCCTAAGGAGGTGCCGGGTGGGGAGAAGACCGAGGATTGAGTATCCTGGTGCGTATTACCATGTCATCCAGCGGGGGAACAATGGTGAACACATCTTCAGGGAGGCCCGCTACAAGGCCTCTTTCCTGAAACACCTGCTCCAGTACGCCACCTCCCGGCAGTATGTCCTCTACGGTTACGTGATCATGGATAACCACTACCATCTCTTGCTCCAAACCCCCGAGCGCCCCCTGTCCCGTCTCATGCATGCCCTCAACAGCCGCTTTGCCGGATACTATAACTGGTCAAAACACCAGCGGGGCCATGTCTTCCAGGGACGGTACCGGGCGCTTGTGATCCTGGACGATCAGTATCTTTTGGCCGTCCTGCGCTACATCCACCACAATCCGGTCAAGGCCGGCCTGTGTTCCCTGGAGGATGTGTATCCCTGGAGCAGCGACCGCTGGTACCGGGAAAACACGCGGTTCTTCACCGACATCGACCCCATCTTGAACATGCTGTCAGAAAACCGAAAACAGGCCATAAGCCTGTACCGCCAGTTCATGCTCCGGGAAGAAAGTGAAGACTACGAGCAGGGTGAGTGTATCGGGGAGGAACCGGAAACTGTGCAGCCTACCTCACGAAAGCCGGGGGAAAACCACCCCCTGCCCCCGACCCTGGAAGATATCCTGCGGGAACTGGTCACCTCACCTGAACAGTACCATCTTCTGCGTTCCGGTTCCCGCCGAAGAGCCCTCACTCCCTTGAAACAGAGAGTGGTACAGGAAGGAACCACTCATGGCTATACCCTCAAAGAAATCGGTTCATTCCTTTCCATATCCACTCCGGCGGTTTTGTCCCTGCTTCGGAAGAAGCGGGACAAGATGTCTCCCAAGTGATTCATGTACATTCCCTTGGGTGTATAATGGATAGAGCAGTTTCTTGGGGGTCAAGTCTTGTATTTTGCATTTTCCACCAGTCTGTCCCATTTCAATTCTGCAAGGACATGGTGTCAGGCGGGAAGGCAGGGGAAGGGTTTTGAAATACGTGAGGGGTGAGGGGTGAGGGGTGAGGGGCCATGTAAAGTATAAAGTATTATTTCTGAACTAGGAATGAACTTATTTGAAAAGCAGGGGAAGAGGTGCGGGGGAAGGTGGGGCGGGGAGTGCCCTCCGGGCAGTGAGTCGTGAGTCGTAAGTCGTAAGTCGTGAGTCGTGTTAAGGACCGGAAGAACTGAGGAAAGGCGGAGGATAAAGAGGAAGTACGGGAAGACACTGGACCCCTTATAAAGGCTGGGAGGCGGGAGACATGTAAAGTATGAAGTATGATTTCTGAAGTAGGAATGGAAAAGCAAGAAAAGATGAAGCGGGGAAGGCAGGTAAAGTAGGAATGCTGAAGTCGGAAGGCAGAATTTCAAATCAACAATCATACATCTGCAATCAGCAATGCCCTCGTCCGTGAATTCCTGTATGTGGTAAGTTTATCCCCATATGTAGTAAACGGGGACAGGAATCCAGCGACTTTGGAATAGCTTTTACGTCTTTACATCCCTTCACACCTGATACGCAGTTCAAGAAGGCTTCATCCGCTTACTTCTCACTTCTAAAACGTCTCACTGCCTTTCAAGGCTCCTGGACCCCTTGATGCATTCCCCCTAAAGTTTTATTCATACATGCCGATTTTCCTGGTAAAGCAGTCAACTGCGGCGTGACCCTGAAGGGAGATATCGGCATGTGTCGTTCCATCATTGTGGTATCTGTATTAATCTTGTGTTTCCCTCTCTCTTGCGCTTTCGCACAGCCCCTACCCGGATGGGATGAGGCATGGCCTGAAGATGCGCTCTGGCAGGGTATGTGGTCTCATCGTGGAAACCCCGCCCCTGCGGTGAGCTTCTCTCCTGCCGGAAGACAGACCGAACCACCAGGAAGAGGGGGAAGAGTGTTGGCTTCGGCGACGATCGAAGTGACTATCCACGTTCAGCAGTTCTTCCAGACCTCCATCACCCACAACAGTGTCCAGATTCCCCACGGGCATGAAGGTCCCTACCGCAACTGGTTGAGTGCGATGGAAGTGGTCAGTAATGGCCCCTGGACATTGAGCGATCTGTCGGGCATGATCCCCCGAGTGGGATTGGAAGATGAAGCAGGAGCGGGCAGAAATAATACCATTATCATGGCCTGGAGAGGGCAGGGCGATGCTTGGAGGATCCTCCAACCGGGGAGTGCCCCCGTCTTTCCCCCTGGTCTCGTGCAGATTCTCTTCCTCCTGCAAGCCGAGGCAGGTGGTAAGTATACGAGCGATACCCACCAGCCCATCCTGCTGACGCTCACAGCCGGCGGTGGTTGGTGAACGGGTTTGTACTTCCCCTCGTCCCTAAAGGGGGGCGAGGGCTGAGTGAGGCGGAAAATTATGTCGTGTATGCGAGAATTCGGGTATGCGAAGGTATTCTTTGAAATATGGAGAAGGGGATTTGCTACCATTCAAGCAAACATGAGTCGACGCCCTTTGGGTTCTGGAATAGGATCTCCGAATTCCCTCGCCGTATCCAGCCAGAGCTGCATTGCTTTCTTGACATTTGCCAACGCTTCCTCGGGGGTGGAACCATGGGCTATACAACCGGGTAATTCCGGTACCTCGGCCAGAAAAGCATCATCGATGTCGCTCCAGTAGATAATGATTTCATACTTCACCATTATTCCTCACCTGTTGAAAATTTGTATTTTACAAAAATAGATCGAACCTGTCTTACCTGGTATGGTTTTGCTTTGGTTCCATCTTTTTGAAGGTTTATCTTTTCTTCGATGCCATCTTTCCGAAAAATATGATGGCTT
>PWUB01000293.1 GCA_003563755.1 Clostridia bacterium | reverse complement strand
CTGAGCTAGCGGGCTAGGTTATTGGTAGCGGTGGCTGGATTTGAACCAGCGACGCCACGGGTATGAGCCGTGTGCTCTGACCGCTGAGCTACACCGCCACCTGACATGGATCTGATTATATCTACTCCGTCTCACACTTTCAAACCGGAGGCGAAGGCCGCACTGTGCCGGGGGAGGGATTCGAACCCTCACGGGCGGAATGCCCAGCGGATTTTAAGTCCGCATCGTCTACCTGATTCCGACACCCCGGCCCATAACCTCCAGGGGCGACGCCTATCAACGTTTCGGGTCGCGTCCTCCGCGACGGTTATTCCTGTTACGCCTGAACTCGTTGATCCGCTCTTCGCTCTCCTTCATGAACTGCTGCATCCTGTCCTCGAAGGAGCCTCTCGGGCGCCCTCTCTTCTGCTGGGGCGACACGAACTCCGGCGGACCAGGATTTGCCTGCCGAAGGGATAGCGCGATCTTCTCTCCATCGTTGCTTATGGACAGCACCTTGACCTTGATCTGATCATTATTCTGGACATAATCGCCAACATCATGAACATAAGCGTCAGCGATCTCAGAAATATGAACCAAACCGGTCTTACCGTTGGGTAGTTCCACGAAAGCTCCGAAGTTTGTGATACCGGTGACTACTCCCTCAACCACGTTACCAACTTCGACAGAGGTGCTCATACTACAAGTATGCCTCCTGAAAAGATAATTAGATTCAGCAGCGAACCGCTGCTAACAGCATCAACATTATATTACCGTAGGGCGAAGGGTGTCAACAAATCCGACGAAGTGTTACTCGCCATCCTGTGCCAGCTGCCACTTACGCACATCCTCGTTTGAACCCAGAACTATCAACACGTCACCCTCAAGTATCGGATCGTCGGGACCGGGTGCCACCACCACTTCCTCGCCGCCTCTACGTATCGCCAGAACATTCACCCCGAAGCGAGCCCGCACATCCAGTTCGCGGAGGGTCGTCCCATGCATTCTGGGCGTACTGCTAATCTCAACTATGCTTACCTCGGGGGTTACCTCCAGGTAGTCGATTATGTTATCAACCACGAGATGATTTGCCAGGCGGACTCCCATGTCGCGCTCAGGGAAGACCACTCTGTCCGCGCCGATACGCTGAAGGAGTTTGCCATGGACCTCCGACGACGCCTTGGCGATGACCTCAGGCACACCGATTTCTTTACACAGAAGCGTCACGAGAATGCTGGCTTCGAGGTTGTTGCCGATGCTGACCACGACGACCTCGAAATTGCTTATGCCCAGGGACCGTAGGGTAGCCTCGTCGGTCGCATCAGCCTCCACGACATGGGTGCAGTTGTCAATGTGTCTCTGCACCCTATGCTCACTCGAGTCCACACCGAGAACCTCATAGCCCATATCGTGAAGCGTCTTGGCCACATTGGAACCGAAGCGACCAAGACCAATCACAGCAAATTCCTTCACGTTCCTCGGCATTCCGCGTCCCTCCCGCAGCCTTATCTACCCTATCATAATATCTTCTCGTGGATGGCGGTACCCGGGCCGTCGGGGTTTTTCATCCGCCAGAGCCATTGTGATGGTCAGGGGCCCAAGCCGACCGGTGAACATGGTTACGATGATCGCCAACCGTCCCACCGTACTGAGATGCGAGGTGATCCCGGTCGAGAGGCCGACCGTGCCGAAGGCAGAAAACGCCTCAAAGAGGCAGTCCACAAACGGTCCTCCCTCTGAACTGAGGAGAATCAACGTTGTTACACATACGAACAGGACCGACAGCATGATGATGGTGAGAGAAGCCCTGATGATCCCTTGATCAAGCCGCCTCCGGAGTGAGATCACATCCCGACTGCCTCTGATAGTGCTGGCCACCGTTGCCAGGAGCGTATATACGGTGGTGGTCTTAACACCACCCGCCGTGGAGCCGGACGAGCCCCCGATGAACATGAAGATCATGATGACAAATAGCGAGCTGTAGCGCAGGCTGCCCGTCGGAATCGTGTTGAACCCCGCGGTGCGTGGTGTGACCGAGGTGAAGGTCGAACCCATTATCCTGGCGGGCCAACTCAAGTGTCCCAGGGTATCCGAGTTCGTGCTCTCCGTTACAAGTATGAAGACCGCACCAAAGAGAAGAAGGGCTGCACTGACGACGAGTACTATCTTACTATGAAGAGCCATCCGCCCACCAAGAAATAGGGCTCGGTAAGCCTCTCCGATAACCACGAAGCCGATGCCTCCGGAGACGATGAGGATTATGACAGTCAGGTTAGTGGCCAGGTCGCCCACGTAAGGAGTGAGGCTCACCGTGAAGAGATCAAAGCCCGCGTTATTGAAGGCAGATACGGAGTGAAATATCCCGAGATAAGCAGCACGGCCCAGGGAGTAGTCCTGCGACCACCTAAGAGTGAGAATGAGGGCCCCTAGGGCCTCAAACGCCAGGGTAACGATTACGATCAACCGTACGAGGCGCACCATGCCCTCCAGGGTAACATGCCCCATGGACTCTCGGATAAGCAACCTCTGTCGAAAAGTGATTTTACGGCCGATCACCAGGGCGGCCGTGGTGGACATGGTCATGATCCCCAATCCCCCTATCTGGATCAGGAACAAGATCACGATCTGCCCGAAGGTACTCCAGTGCGTACCCGTGTCAACAACGATGAGCCCGGTAACACAAACCGCTGATGTGGCGGTGAAGAGTGCAGTCAGGCTGCTGGTCTCGTTACCTTCAGCAGTTGCAACTGGGAGGAGAAGCAGTAGAGTACCGACTGCTATCACGGAGAGGAACCCGACCACGAGCACCTTGGCGGGTTTCAACGGTGGCATCGGCTTCTTGGCGCTGTTGAGCGGCACAGCACAGCTCCTCCCTGACAACTTGCACCGACGCGGATCCGGAATCAAATCGCCACATACAACAAGTATAGCGGATCAAGGGCGTCAATGCAGGCGCCAGAAAGCAAAGGGTCGATTAGCGACAAGGGGGCGCTAATACGTACAGAGACGCAGCACGGAAAGGATCAGAGGTCTGACATGCATCTCACCGGCGCCGGCTCCACGCGTAGGGGATATCATCCGGCCGTATCAGTCCCAGCTCCTCCCTCGCTAGGAGTTCAATATATTCGGGTTCCTGCAGAAGCTCGATCTGTTCCTCCAGGGCTGCCTGCTTCTGCAGCTGCGCATCAATCTGCGACTGCACCTCATCGATTTCAGCCTGCAGCTGCATAGCTTGAGCATAGCGGGCCAGGATGGAATGGGATATAAAGGCAAAGGCGCCCAATGACAGGACCACGATCAAAACGCCGAGTACCCTCGGGATACGCCGCGTGCGTGGTGAGGCTCTCCTAGTCATCTATCACGTCACCCCCCTGCTCCTCGGGATCATCATCACTGTCAGCGAATATGCTGAGCGGATCCCCGTCGATCACCAGGACCACTTCATAGCCCTTGCGACGGGCCCGGTTCATGAGGGTAGCCACCGTGCTCGCCCCAATGCCCAGGCGCCGGGCCACCTCATCATTGCTGTGCCCGGTTTCCTTGAGAGCCACCACCTG
>PWUB01000244.1 GCA_003563755.1 Clostridia bacterium | reverse complement strand
GTGAAGGACGGCGAGGTGGTACACGCGAGGGGCTTCGGACAGCGGGGCCTCGAGAGCGGTTTGGCGGCGACACCCCAGACCCTGTACGGCATAGGGAGCATAACCAAGTCCTTCACCTGCCTGGCCATCATGCAGCTGCAGGAGCAGGGCAGACTCAGCGTGGATGACGAGGTAGGCAGGTACCTGGATTTCGATGTCAGGCCCCTCGGTGAACCGGTGAAGATCAAGCACCTGATGAGCCATACCAGCGGCATCCCGGCCCTCGCGTACGCGGAGGCGGTCATCCGCAAGGGATTCGGGGACCAGGAGAAGGGGGTTCCCATAGGCGACGTGGGAGACATGCTCACCTTCATGGGTCAGAGCGAAGACTGGGCCCACGCCCGGCCCGGGGAGAGGTGGTTCTACCTCAACGAGGGATACGTGCTCCTGGGCGGCATCATCGAGCACGTCTCGGGTCTGAGCTACACCGACTATGTCACCGAGCACATCCTCAGGCCCCTGGGCATGACCCGCTCCTTCTTCTCCCGCCGCGAGGTCGAAGAGGATCACGACGCGGCCCGTCCGTACGTGGTGGACCAGAAGGGAGATCGGCATCCGGAGTCATACCTCTTCGGAAGCATCACCGCCGACGGCGGGTTGATCAGCAGCGTACAGGACATGGCCAGCTACATCGCGATGTATTTCGAGGGCGGCGGGGATATCGTTACCCGCGAATCCCTGGACGAGATGATGAAACCGCGCATAGGCACTCCCCCACGCCGACTGTTCGACTACGATGGGGAGAAGGAAACCCTGGCGGCGGACCTGGGAGGACAGGAGCACGCGACGAGCTACGGTTACGGGCTGGGCATAAACCCGGACTTCTTCGACAGGCGGATAGTGGCCCACGGCGGCAGCGTTCTGATCGCCACCGGCCAGATGTCGATGCTTCCCGACGATGGTTGGGGCGTTATGCTCCTTGCCAACGGCAGCGGCTATCCCCTCAACCAGATAGCCCAGTTCGCCCTGGCCCTGCTGATCGACGAGGACCCCGACTGCCTCCCGTTCCGGCACAGCGAGGTCCTGCTGGATAAGTTCCAGGGGGTGTACGAGACGTACAAGGGTACCTACCGGGGGACGGTGCGCCGCACCGGTGACTTTTTGCAGTTTCAGACCTCGAGCCGGTACTTCAGCCAACAGGTGCCCCTGATCCCGGAGATGATAACGCCGAGGGAATCGACTTTCTTCACCCTCAGGGAGGGCAGCAGGCTGCCCGTTGAGTTCGTGCGCACCGAAGACGGAGAGGTCGAACTCCTCTTCGAGCGCTACAAGCTGAGAAAGGTCTCGGAACTGGTGGACTGAGCAGGACGAGTACGGGTGCCGCCGTCGGGTCCGCGCCGTGGGCGGGGTGCCGGGCGGCACCGTCGTTTCTGACCACAGGGTCGAGGACCGGGTACGAGGGTGGATGAACTGTTTTCATGGAGCCAGAGGTGCGGGGTGATTCACGGAAGGTGTTCACGCAGAGAGGCAATCGTGCTACCGCCGGTCCCTCTCCAGATCGTATATCAGCTTCTCGAGGTACCATTCGGTGGACTGTCCCGGATTCCGTTCCCTGAGCCGGGCGAGCTGATCCTCGATGACCTGCTCCGCCATGGTATCGGGCATCCTCAGCATCTTCTTGTACCGCTCCCTGAGCCGGGCAGTGTATCCGCGGTTCTCCCGGTATCTCCTGATGATCAGGCTGACGGCCGCCGCGGCTATGGCCAGCACGATCAGGATGGTTGCAATGCCCTGCACGATCCTTCACCTGCCCCCGAGGGTCTGGGCAACATGCTGCTGTATCAATACCCTCTTCACGAATCCTGGTGTTGATTCCTGCTGTCACCGGTGACGGTGCATGCGGCAGCCTGGAGGCCTGCACGGGCCCCGGAGACACCGGGGTACCCGTGCAGGAGATGTTGCGGCTTACAGCTCGTCTGACAAGTTCTCGAGATCCTCATCGATGTACCAGGGGTCAAAGAGGACATCGTCGGATACCCAATCACCCTCACCCTCATCATTGTCGGTCGCATGGTACGGTCCGGTGGCATCGCCCCACCAGTTGCCCGTCGCATCGACATCGGTGCCGGTATCGTTAACAAGCCCGTACTCGGAGTTTTCGAAGACCAGGTTCTCCGTGACCACCACACCGGTTACGCTGCCGTCGATGGCACCTTGTGCAACGTTGACACCGATGCCATTCTGCGTGATCTCGTTGCCACTGACGAACACGTCCGCGAGGGTACCACCTGCGCCCCAGTCGCCCCGGTGATGTTCACCGGCGTATATCAGGAGCCCGGTCAGGTTGTCAGTGATCACGTTGTCCTCGACGACGGCAGTCTCGATCTCGCCATCCGTGCAGGCGCTGACCCTCACGCCGATGTCGCTGCCCGCCACTTCGTTGCCGCGGACGGTGACGGATTCGATGGTGGAGAAGCGTCCGGAATGCACCCGGATGCCCACCGTCGGACACTCAACGATACCCGCGGGTCCGACTTCGTTGCCATTCTCAGTCTCCCAGCCGTTGTCGAGGACGACATTGCCCTCAACGAGGACGGTACCGATGCTGGTGAGGTAACCCGCGTGCACGCGTATTCCCCGCCTGCCGTTTTCGTTCACGGTGTTCTCTGTGACCTCGACGGAGTCGATGCGCCCCTGGTCTCCAGCGTGGACCCTGATACCCACGGTTTCATTGCCCGTCGAGGTGTTGTCGTGCACCTCGATGAAGACTATGGTCGACTCATTGGCCGCGTGGACTCGGATTCCCATGGAGCCCGAGTCGCGCACCGTGTTGCCCTCGACGGTGACGACTCCCACCGTGGACTCATCACAGGCGAACACCCGTATGCCCATGCATCCTGCGTCCCGTACCTCGTTGTCCTCGATGGTGATTGAGTCGATCGCGCCCGTACCGGCGGTGTGAACCCGTATTCCGTGGCAGCTGCTGCCCAGGATGACATTATCCCTGATCGTCACCGCGCCCGAGTGAACCTCCTCCACGTAGATGCCGTGCTCGGCGTTCACGATGGTGAAACCCTCTATGTGGACACGGTCGACATCGACGTAGAAGCCGGCAGCCACCGGAGGACCTTCGATCACCCTGATAGCCACCTCTTCTTCGTACCCGACATCGATGGTGGTTTGACCTGGACCGGCGTAGGAACGGATAGTCAGGTCGTCGACATCAACTAAGACCTGTTCCTCGTACGTTCCCGGTCCCACCAACAGCCCATCACCGTCATCAGCGTCATCCACGGCAGCCTGGATGCTCCCGTAGTACTGGTCCTTGTCGATGTTATAGACTTCTCCCTCTCCTACCAGCGGATCATGGTGATAGGTAACCCTTTGACGTGATCTCCGGGTTTTCCCCCACCCCACACCGTACGTGAGAGTTTCCCCTCATACGGCGTTCCGTCGAGGATCACTCCCCGACTGGGCCCCTTCGCTCCGACCGCTTTCACGGCCCTCGACGCTACTATGGACCCGCTGACCTCCCACGGGTTTCTCCGGGACCTTCCTCCCTCCACCCGCGGGC
>PWUB01000303.1 GCA_003563755.1 Clostridia bacterium | reverse complement strand
GTGGGAGTCCCGGTGCCGTGGGCGTTGATGTAGTCAATTTCGGCAGGCCCAAGACCAGCATCGGCAATGGCGCCCGCCATCGACCGGGCACCGCCTTCACCGGAGGGGGGTGGTGCCGTTATATGGTAAGCGTCACTGGAGGCCGCATACCCCACCAGTTCCGCCAGGATGTCTGCACCCCTGGACTCGGCGTGTTCCAGGGTCTCGAGGACCAACACCGCCGCTCCCTCACCCAGTACGAAGCCGTCACGGTCGACGTCGAAGGGTCGACAGGCTCCGGTGGGGTCATCATTGCGGGTGGACAGCGCCTTCATCGAGGCGAACCCTGCCAGGGACAGGGGAACGATCCCGGACTCCGTACCGCCGGCCAGGATCATGTCCGCCTCCCCGCGCTGCAGGATGCGCAGAGCCTCACCCAGGGCGTGCCCGGAGGCCGCGCACGCGGTGGTCAGGGTGATGCTGGGCCCGCGAGCCCCGAACCGGATGGCCACGTGTCCCGCCGGCATGTTTGAGATCATCATGGGTACGCAGAAGGGGCTCACCCGGCGCGGGCCCCTGGTGAAGTATATCTCCATCTGATCGAAGAGAGTCGTGATGCCTCCCTGCCCGGTGCCCAACACGACGCCGGTTCGGTCCGAGGACATCTCGTCCACGTCAAGTCCGGCATTCTCAACCGCCTCCAGGGCGGCTGCCATGGCGTACTGGCAGCAGGGATCCATCCGACGGGCTTCCTTGCGGTCGATGTACTTGACCGGATCGAAACCCTGTACTTCGGCGGCAATCTTCACCGTATGCTCCGAAGTATCGAACTTGCTTATGTACCCTACCCCGGAACGGCCCGCGACCAGGTTGCTCCACATCTCATCTGGATCATGTCCCACGGGGCTGATAACGCCCAGCCCCGTGACCACGGCTCTCTGCTTCATCTGCCTCAGCTCCAATGTCAATCGAGGTGATCGGCGATGTACGTAACAGCGTCATCGACGGTCACAATATCCTCCACATCCTCGTCGGGAATATCGAGCTCGAACTCTTCCTCCAAAGACATGATGAGCTCCACCAGGTCCAGTGAGTCCGCACCGAGATCCGCGGCGAAATCGGCCTCGGGTCGTACCTCATCCTCTCCGACTCCCAGCTGCTCAACCAGCATAGTCTTGACGAGTCCGTAAATCTCTTCCTTCTTCATTCCAGTACCCCCTCATGGTGGTGTTTCATGTGCATCCCGCGCCGACAATCAATCTGTATGCTACAGGCCCACACTCAATCCGCCGTCGATCACCAGGACCTGCCCCGTGATGTAGGAGGCGGCAGGCGACGCGAGGAAACACACCGCCTCTGCGACCTCCTCCGGGGTCCCTATCCGGCCCAGCTTGATGCGGTCAACGACGGCTTCTATCCAATCCTCTGGCATGCTCTCGGTCATCCTGGTTCCGATGAACCCGGGTGCAACCGCGTTCACCCTGATGTCCCTCGATCCTGCCTCCGCGGCGAGGCTGCGGGTGAGGGCCAAGAGGCCCGCCTTGGACGCCGCGTAGTTGGACTGACCCGCGTTGCCGACCAGGCCGACGATCGACGCGATGTTGACGATGGCGCCGCTGCGCGCGCGCATCATGCCCCGTAGGGCGCGCTTGCTCACCATGAAGGCCCCGTCGAGATTGATGCGCATGACGTCGGACCAGGCATCCATGGACATGCGCAGCAGCAGGCCGTCCCTCGTGATACCGGCGTTGTTAACCAGCACCTCCACGGGTCCCCACTGCTCCTGCACGGCAGAGAACCCGGCATCGACCTCATCGGCGGAGCCGACGTCCATCCTCACGGCCAGGGCCTCCCCGCCCAGTCCTCGAATCTCCTCCGCAACATCCTCGGCCACGTCAAGGTCGAGGTTGCTCACCACCACACGGGCACCCGCCTCGGCCAGGCGCAGCGAGATGGCGCGGCCTATGCCTCTGGAGCCCCCTGTCACCAGACTCACTTCCCCGTTGAAATTCACAGCGTGTCCAACACCCCTTCCACTTCCTCGGGCTTGTCGCATCCCAAGACTAGGGCCCTGCGGTCGATTCTGCCGAGAAAGCCCCGGAGTACGGATCCCGGTCCGGCCTCAAGGAATCGCCTCACACCTCTCCGAAGAATCCGCCGCATCGATGCCTCCCACAGCACCGCCGATGCAACCTGGTCCAACAGTGCCTCCTTGATCTCATCCGGTTCACTGACTTCACGTGAGGTCGCGTTGGCGATCACCGGAAAGCTGGCGCTGCGGAAAGTGATATCCCTGAAGGCCTCCGCCAGCTCCTCCCTGGCAGGCATCATGAGACGGGAGTGGAAGGGTGCACTCACCTCGAGGAAAACGGCGCGCCTGGCTCCGTGTTCACTGAGCCGGCGGCATGCTTGCTGAACCAGCGCGGTGTGACCGGAGATCACCACCTGGCCGGGACAGTTGAAATTTGCGCCCTGTATCACCCCGCCGGGGTTGTCTTCGCGCATCTCGGCGCATACCTCGCGCACCACCTCACCGTCGAGTCCCAGCACCGCTGCCATGCCTCCCTCACCGGGGGGCACGGCCCGCTGCATGTACTTGCCGCGCCTGTTCACTAACACGCACGCCTCCTCCAGGGTCAGTACCCCGGCGGCCACCAGGGCGGAGTACTCACCGAGACTCAACCCTGCAGCCACGGCAGGCTCGGGAGCTCCGCGCTGCCTGAGAGTTTCCCACACCGCCATGCTGAGGGTCAAGAGTGCGGGTTGTGTGTATTCCGTGAGATTCAGCCGTTGGGCCGGACCTTCGACACACAGGCGGGCCACGTCCCATCCCAGGGTCTCCGATGCGCGTTCAAAGACCGCACGGGCCTGAGGGTATTCGTTGATCAGCTCCTCACCCATCCCGACGTATTGTGCTCCCTGGCCTGGAAACAAAACCGCATACGGTTCAGCCAACGGTAAACACCCCCAAGGAACCCGGTCCCAGGAGACCACCCAGAACAGGACCCATGGCATATTCCTCAACCTCAAGGGTCGAGTCAACGTTTGTTTTCACCTCGTGCACCAGCTCGGCGGGAGCCGATGAAGCGGCATACACGATGCCCACCAGGGCCAGCCGCCTCAGTCCGACCTGCTTCTCCTCCAACAGCTCGGAGAGCCGTGCCACCGCCTGTTTCTCGTCGCGACAGCGTCCTACGCTCACCATATCTCCACGCTCCAGGGTCATCATGTTGGCACGCAGGGGCGAGGTCATCGATGCAAAAAGCCTGCCAAGGAAGCCCTCATGAGCCCCGCCCAGGGAACCGGGCCTTTTGGCATACAGAAGGACGCTCATTTGAGATATGACCGCGTAGACCAGGTCCTTCACTTCCTCCAGGCCGTAGTCTTCCCCTGCCTGGCTCGCAGCCTCAGCGACAACCTGACCCAGGGGTGGCCCGACGAGGCCCGAGTCTATGACCGTGATCTGTGCCCCCCCGAGCATCTCCGCCGCAAGATGGGCCGAGCGCACCGTATTGCTGAGGTGCTTGGAGAGGTGGATCGAGATGATCTCGGTATCCGATCCTCTCTCCTCCAGGATCTCACCGTACGCCTCGTAGAAGTCTCCCGGGGTGGGCTGGGCCGTCCGCACCTCAGCATCACTGTCGCCAACCTTCTCCCAGAACGATTCGGCGTTACCTGTGTCATGCGGCCTGACATCCAGGCCGACGTAGGTGGTCACGGGAATCACCTGGATACCCAGCGCGTCAGCCGTCGCGGGAGCGAGATCCGCCGAGCCGTCGGTGACGATAGCTACCTCACTCAAGGCGATCCCCCTCTCCCACCAGCTTGATGACCGATGCAGCCCAGCTTAACCCTGCTCCGAAAGCAACGACGAGCACGTTGTCTCCCGGTCCTACCAGGCCCTCCTCGACGACCTCCGTCAACGCCACGGGCACCGTCGCGCCCGAGGTGTTGCCGTACCGATCAATGTTGACGTATACCTTATCCTTGGGGATACCCAGCCTGCTCGCCGATGCGTCGATGATCCGGATGTTGGCCTGGTGAGGTATGTAACAGTCGATGTCTGCGAACTGCATCCCCGCCAGGCGAATCGCCTCCGTCGCCGAGCTGCCCATGGCACGAACTGCGAACTTGAAAACCTCACGGCCGTTCATCTTCAGATAGTGAAGGCGCTGGCGAACCGTCTCACCGCTGGGGGGAAGCCGCGATCCCCCTGCCGGCATGAGTAAGTGTCCCGCCCCGCTGCCGTCCGTTCCCAGATACGTCGACATGACTCCGGTGCCGGGAACACACGGTCCGAGCACGCAGGCCCCCGCGGCATCACCGAACAGCACACAGGTATCGCGGTCCTGCCAGTCGGTGATCTTAGACAGGATGTCCCCGGCCACCACCAGGGCGTAGTCGCCGGCCCCGGCCCTTATGTAATGATCGGCCACCGCCAACCCGTATATGAAGCCGGTGCATCCAACCTGTAGATCGAAGGCAGCTGCACCGGGTGCCCCGAGCTCGTGCTGAAGGAGACACGCCGTGGCCGGAAAGCTCATGTCAGGGGTCACCGTCGCCACGATGATCAGGTCAATCTGCGATGCAGACACCCCGGAACGCTCCAGCGCCTGCTGAGCCGAGATCAGGGCCAGGTCCGACGTGGCGACGTCCTCGTCGGCGATCCGGCGCTCGGAGATGCCGGTCCGGGTGCGGATCCACTCGTCGGACGTGTCCACCATCTGCTCCAGGTCGAAGTTGGTCAGCACCCGCTCTGGCATCGCCTTACCCAGTCCCCACACTCCGACGCCCCGCTCATTCGTTACCACTTGACTCCGCCCTCTCCTCAAGGGAGCTCGCAATCAGAGCCGGTACTCCCTTATTTGCTGCTTTCAGTGCCTGTCGTATTGCACTGACGATAGCCTCACGACCTGAAGCACCGTGGCACTTGATCACCATGCCCTTAACACCGAGCAGTACCGCTCCACCCTTCTTGCGGTAATCGAATTCCTTTAGTTTGCTACGAAGGGTTGATTGCAGGAGCAGTCCCCCCAGCCTCGTTCCTAGAGAGCTGTTGATGCCGTTTCGGAGCATCTCTATGAGGGCCCGCTCCATGCCCTCCGCGGCCTTCAAAACCATGTTCCCGACGAACCCATCGGTGATCACCACGTCCACCGGCGTCTGCATCAGATCCCTCGCCTCCACGTTTCCCACGAAGGTGCAGTTAGCATCACTTCGGCACAGGTTCTCCAGAAGCGGGTAGGTATCCCGGCGAAGCTGGTCACCCTTCACATCCTCGGTGCCGATGTTCAAGAGGCCGAAGGATGGCGACGGTCGGTTCATCACCATCCTGGCATAGGTCATGCCCATGATAGCGTGATAATAGAGATGTCTCGGCCGAACATCAACGCTTGCTCCCAGGTCCAGGATAAGCGTGGTGTCCCCCCGGACAGACGGCATTTCCGATGCCAGGGCCGGGCGCTCCACGCCGGGAATTCTGCCGGTTATCAGCACCCCGCCGGCCACGAGCGCCCCGGTGTTGCCGGGGCTTACCATGGCGTCCGCCTCCCCGTCCCTGACCATTCGAAGGCACCTGACCATGGACGAATCCTTCTTGTTGCGTATAGCCCTCACTGCCTCATCCTCGGGCGAGATGAACTCCCCGGTATCTATGACTGCGAGCCGTCCCCCCGGAGTCTCATCGAATTCCTCGATGGTACGGAAAATCTCCTCCTCAGGCCCTACCAGGATCATCCGCAGATCGTTGCTCGGCTCAGAGAAAAGAAAATCGAGGGCAGCCTCACACACTACTCGGGGACCTGCGTCTCCTCCCATCGTATCCAGCGCGATTCTCAAGAACGTCCTCCTCCTCCTCATCGAGGACAAACACCACGAACTTGGCACGGAAGACCTTCTGCTCGCCAGAAGTGGTCTCCACCAGCACAACGTGTTTGTCCCGTCCCTTGCGCCTTATGACTTCAGCTCTCGCCAACAGCTCTTCTCCCACCGTCACGGGCCTCTTGTACTTGACGTTAACCAGGCCGGTCACAGCCACATCGGCGTCGATGACCGCGAGGGCCAACGAATCCGCCTGGGCGAATATGAAATGGCTCCGCACGATTCTCGTTTTCTGAAAGACCATTTCCTCGTCGGTCTCCATCACCGACATGGCCCACGAGCCCAGCTTCAGATCCAGCAGCCGGCCCACGATTTCCCCCGAGCTCAGGGAGCGCACGCGGTCGAAGTTGTCCTCTGCCACCCTCTTGATCCGCTCCCTAACATCAGGGATACCCAGAACCTGGCGATCCAGTCGGATGGTCTGGATGCTCACCTCGAACTTGGCGGCCAGATCTTCATCGGTGAAGAACGGATTTCTATCCAGATATGTCTCCAGCCTGGTGCGACGCCGTTCCTTGCTCAAGTGCATGCTAGATCACGCCCTCGTGGTTAGCACCTGATGTTAGTACTTAGTATTAAACATTTCTCACTCTCAGGCAAGTCCCGCCGGAAATCCCAAAAGAGAACAATATGTGCAGGGTCTAGGGAAGGCAGGATGTGTCGAAAATTAGCTCATACGAGATTGCGGTCCTGGTATCGACCACCGAGCAGTACCACCAGGAAGACGGCCGTTCCAACTCCGAGGGAGGTCAGAAGCACCAGGCCGAGGCTCATGTCAGCTGCTCCGACGGCGTTGAACACCAGGGAAGTCACCAGTGAACCCCCGGCCGATGCTCCGGCAGCCACCGCCGCGAAGCTATCCACCACCCGACCCAGGGGGCGCCTGATGGGAGACCCCGAGTGCTGCCTCTCTTCATCCCCAGCTTCTGGTCCAAAATCATCAAACCTCATTGATCACACCATCACAATCCGGGCCTGAACACTGTTTCGTGCGGCTCGAAAATGGAGCGGTAAAGATCCATCGCGTACCGGTCGGTCATGCCGGCCAGGTGATCACAAAGCACTCTCTTCTGGGCCCGCTCACAGCCAGCAGCCGCGTCCCACCGTTCTCGAGTCACCGGATGCAGCATCCTGGGATCGTCGATGAACGCCTCGAACAGACGTCTCAACACCATCTTACCCTTTGAGACCTGCCGCAGCACCCTGGGATGGCTGTATACTCGTGCCATGAGCCAGGAGCGCAGCTCTTCGAAGGCCTGCTTCATCGCCGGTGAAAGCACCACCAACTGCTCCCGCCGGTTCGTGACATCCTTCACCTCGCGGATGTCGAGGTCCGCTATCCGGCGTCGTGTGCTGTCAATGATGTCCACACTGAGAATCTCAATCAGGTGTCTCACCAGGCGGCGGGCCCACATTTTCTCGAGAGCAAGCCGGCCCTGTCTCTTCATGCTCTCGATCTCTTCGGAAGCAACTCCTGCTGCCTCGAGCAGAACGCCGATACCCGAATCGAGGACGTCCTCGCGGTTCAAGAGCCCGCCGGTGAGGGCGTCGTCCAGGTCGTGGGTGCAGTAGGCCAGCTGATCCGCTACATCCACCAGCTGGGTCTCGATGCCTGGGCTCAGCCTGGCAGAGAACTCCGCGGGCAGCCTGGGGTCGTCGAAGGGTGTGCTGTGCCTGGCGAGTCCCTCCCTGGTCTCAAAACACAGGTTGAGTCCGGCAAAGGACGGGTACCTCAGCTCGAGCTTGTCAACTATGCGCAGACTCTGGAGGTTGTGTTCGAAGCGCTGCTCCCCCATGAGCTCATCGAGGGCTTCCTCTCCCGCGTGCCCGAAGGGAGGATGCCCCAGGTCATGTGCATAGGAGACAGCCTCCACCAAATCCTCGTTAGCTCGCAGGGCGCGGGCCAGGGTGCGCGCATGCTGCATCACCTCTATGCTATGGGTGAGGCGCGTCCTGTAAAAATCACCCTCGTGGACCACATACACCTGGGTCTTGTACTGCAGCCGACGAAAGGCCGTCGAGTAGATGATGCGGTCCCGGTCCTGCTGGAAGGAGTTACGGTATTCATCTCTCTGGGAATTTTCAGGGTACACTCGACCGAGCGACTCCCACGACCTGGCCGCGTACGGCGCTACATTCACCTGGGTCGAATGAATGGGTGTGTCTTGTTTCAAGGGCAACCCTCCCCGGTATCATAACCTACTTCTTTCGAAAGGGCTGACTTCCTCCCCGCCCGGATGAACACGGGTATTGCGAACCGTTCTGCGTTCACCGAGGCACATGTCACTGGCATCGGAGCGATTCGCCCTAAATCGATGTATAGAGCCTGTATAGCGTGTGCACAATATCGGGTGGAAGGTCTGCTTGCAAGGCTCTTCCTCCGGTTTCTCCTCTCCCATGAGGCGGCCCCGTGCCGGGGCCGTCTCATACAATCCGCAACCGGACATCCAGCCATAGAGAGGAAGAGGCACGTGTCAGAACGCAGTCTTGGGCAAGTTCGAACCGACCTGGCCGTCGAGGCCGTTGAGGAGCTACAGGCCCGAGCCGAAGGTATGCCCGCCGGAATGTTTCACGATCAATACCAGGCCCATCCCGGAGTCCACGTCACAGAGGTTCAGATAAGCAGTCCTGACGCAGCCCAGCAGGCTGAAAAGCCCATGGGCAGCTACATCACCATTGAATCCCAGGGTCTACGAAGCCGAAACCGGACTATCCAGGAACGGATGAGCAGCACCCTGGCGGACCTCATCACGAAACTGCTTCCTCCGCTGCCCGATGATACACCGGTTCTCATAGTTGGATTGGGAAACGAAAACGCCACCCCGGATGCCCTGGGACCCAGAACTGTGAATCTCCTTCTGGTCACCAGGCACCTCCGTTCCCATGTACCTGAGGACCTCAGCGGTACGCTGCGATCCGTTGCCGCGGTCTCGCCAGGAGTCCTGGGGACCACGGGAATCGAAACGGAAGAAATCATAGCTGGCATCCTCTCCCAAATCAAGGTGGGAGCGGTGGTAGCGGTCGATGCCCTCGCCGCGAGGGAAGTTCGGAGGCTTTTCACCACCATTCAGCTCACAGATACGGGCATTCACCCGGGAGCTGGAGTCGGCAACGAGCGGCCACCGATCGATGAGAACACCCTTGGGGTACCCGTCATCGCCCTCGGCATTCCCACCGTAGTTCACGCACTCACCATCGCCCGCGATGCCCAGAACGTCCTGGCGGAAAAGCTCCAGGAACGGGACAAGACATACGGCATCCTCAGGGAGATGACCGGCGAGGAACGTGCGCATATGCTGCACGAAGTACTGGCGCCGGTCATCGGTGACATGATCGTGACTCCAAAGGAGATCGACGTCATAATGCGTGAAGCCGCGCAGGTGGTGGCGCGGGGACTCAACGCCGCCCTACATCCGCAGTGGGACGAAGAGTCGATCGCCGAACTGATGGCCTGACAACGAGGTTGAGACAAGGGCAGCCCTGTACCGCGCCTGCCCTTGTCTCCCTATTGTCATCCCTTACTGGCGGGGAGGAGCGTCAGTCGCCTGTCCCGCCTGCTGAGCAGGAGCGCTTGTTCCACTCTGGGCCAGCTGCTGCTCGGCCAGGGCGATCATCCGTCGTACCATCTGGCCACCGACGGCACCACAGTCAGCAGAAGGTATGGCGCCCCAGTAGTCACCCTGGATCTGGTTGGCTACACCAACCTCGTTCGCTACCTCATACTTGAACTGGTCCAGAGCATTGCGCGCCTGCTGCACGAGGATTCGATTCCTTCTCTGTCCGGCACCCATTCACTTCACCTCCCTTGCAGCAGATATTCTTCACACCGGCTAGCTCCACTATGCTGGCATTCCTTTTCAACTCAAAATCTGCTAGTACGTACACCGGCTTCTAAAAGTGCACTGGCAGAGCTCAATATACACCGATTGTCTCAGGACATAGCACAACTGTCTGTCTGTACCGTTATGGACATAAGGTGCAGAGAATCAAAGAACAAGGGAAGCCAGGAAAGAGTCACCATAAAGATGAGACACCATCCGGTACAGTCCTGTGTGTTCGGGGCCTTGCAGCCGGGGATCCGAGGCTAAAATGGCCGAACTCGCGTTTTCGACGGCAGCGCGGAGACGGGCGCTGCGCAGAACCTCGCCCAGCACAAAGGAAGGCGAACCGTGCTGAAGCGTCGAGAAGAAGTCTCCCATACCACGGGACCGAAGATCCCAGCGAGATACGCAGAAACCATCGTTCGTCTCCGTCAACAGCTGGAGTTTCTCTATTTCACCATCCCTGGCAGTTGATGGAATCAAGAGGCAGACACCCTGGCGTCTCCCACGCCCGACCCTACCGCGGAGCTGGTGCAGTTCCGTAATCCCGAAGTGATCGGCGTTTTCCACCACCATCACGGTTGCCCGCTGTATGTCGACACCGACTTGCAGAACAGTGGTGCCGACAACAGCGTCCACGTCGCCACCCTCGAAGGCCTTCAGGATGCGGGCGCGCTCCTCGCCGCCCACTCCACCGTGAATCAGTCCGATCCTGACCCCGGGCAGCTGTTCACGAAGCTGCCGGGCCCTGCTAACGGCCCCCGGAATCGTGTTGCCCTCCGCTCCGACCATGTCGCTCACCGACGGGCAGACCACGTAGACTCCTTCGCCCCGATGCACCCGTGAGGAGATGAACCGGATCAGCGTCTCCCTCTTCTCGGGTGCGACGATCCTGGTTGCAACCGGTGTGCGTCCCGGTGGATGCTCATGCAGAGTGGTCACATCGAGGCCACCGAAGAAGGTCCGTGCCAGGGTTCTGGGAATCGGGGTGGCCGACAGCAGGAGAACATCGGCCCTGGGATTCGCCATCTCCAGCTTCGCCCTCTCCTCCACCCCGAACCGCTGCTGTTCATCGACCACCAGCAGGGTTGCATCGGGTAGGTCTCGACGAAGCAGGGAATGGGTTCCCACGATGATGTCGTCGGTTTCGGCGATCCCTCCGCCCGTCTCGCCCGTCACGAGGGAAACGGCGATCTCCAGGCCGTCGCAGTGAAAACGCAGTTTGGCCGCATGCTGCTCCGCAAGCAGCCTCGTGGGTACCAACCATACGGCCCGACCACCGCACTCCACGGCCCTGACGCTGGCCCACACAGCAACAACTGTCTTTCCTGAGGCCACATCACCCTGCAGCAGGCGGTACATCGGGCTCGGCTCTGCCATATCCTCACTGATAGATTTAAGAGCTGAAGCCTGTGCGCCGGTGAGATCGAAGGGCAGGTTCTTCAAGAGACGATCACTCAGGATCTGCGAACCCACGTGCGGCGTGCCCCGGCGCCCACGGCGGTGCTGTTCTGCCAGGCCCGCAGCCAGCCCGAAGAGGAGGTACTCCAAGAAAGCCAGGGATATCCTCCCTCGCCTGGCATCGTTTTCATCACGGGGACAGTGAACAGCATGAAGGGCCTGCGGTAAAGAGCAGAGATTGTGCTTTGATCTCAGGGCAGGCGGCATCACCGGCTGTTGGGAGGCTGACACTTCATCGATCGTTTCGAGGACCATGCCCCTGATCATCCTGCTGCTGAGACCCTCGGTGGCGGGATAGATGGAGACCATCTCGCCTTCGATCCCAAAATCCAGTTCCGCACCGCTGCACGTAAGAACATCGCCTGTGCGCTCCCAGGACCCGTAGACCAGCACCCGGCTGCCGCGCGAGAGTCTCTGGTGTAACCACCTGCGCCCGTACACCAGCGCCTCGGCGGCCTGGCCGGCGCAGTCGAGCTGGAGCTCAGTTCGGGGTTTGCCCCAGCGGCTGGTCTTGATGCCCTGGATCCTCGCGGGCAGAGCACACCGCTCATGCCGATGGGCTTCGCGGGGATCCTCCAGGGGTCTCCAATCCTCATAGCGATGAGGCAGGTGCAGAAGCAGCTCAGCACAGGTTGATATGCCCAGATGAGCGAGGCGTTCCTCGCGGACCGGACCGACTCCACGAATGCTGGCAACGGAGCGTCCGGCTGCCTCGCCGGTCAGACAAAGCATGATACACCCCTACCAGAGTGCAGCTATGAAGTGATAGTGACGCTGGCCTCCATCGATGATCTCGATTTCCAGGGAGTCGTCGATCTCGGCTGCCTGGCTGCGAAGCTTCTCCAGGGAATCGTCTTCGACTCCCTCGCCCACGAACACCATGAGGTGAGTGCCGGCGTTTTCGGACTGGCAGCCCTCGAGCAGATCCAGCAGAACGTGGGCGGGACAGTCGCCCATCGACAGGAGCTCACCATCCACGAAGCCAATTATGTCTCCCCTGTTGAGTGTCATACCGGAGAAGCTGCGGTCATCGACCGCATAGGTCACCTCGAGGGCGGTGACCCTGTCGACGGCGCTCTGCATGTTCTGCACCGCGGTGGCAAAATCATCATCATCGGACATGGCCTGAAGAGCAGCCAACCCCTGGGCGATGTTCTCTGTCGGGATCACCGTGATATCGCGGTCAGACATTTCCCTGACCTGCTCACAGGCCAGGATCAGGTTGGGGTTGTTGGGAAGCAGGATAATCCTGTCAGGACCCTCGACGCGCCCCACAATCAGCATGACGTCTTCGGTGCTGGGGTTCATCGTCGGACCACCGGATATGACATCAGCCGCTCCGAGTCGAAGGAAGGTCTCCCTGAGGCCGCGGCCAACCGCGATGGGAATGACGCCGAATTCCCGGTCGCACTTGACACCATGATCCGGCTCATGTGGGGCCTGTGTGCCGCCCGTCTGGTACTGCATGTTCTTGATCTCCGCCTCGATGAACTCTCCCCACGATTCACACCGGGCCATGACGGCGAGGGGATCATCGCTGTGAATATGTATCTTGATCATGTCCTGTTCTTCGATCACAATCACGCTGTCTCCCAGTTCCTCCAGGGCCTGTCCATCTACGGGGCCGCTGCGCGTCATGAGAATAACCATGTCGTAGGGGTAATCCAGCACTTCGGCCCGGGCCGCCCGCTCCTCACTGACCGTCCGAACCTCCCTGTCAACGTGTGCTGCCTCCTCCCTCAGACCCGCCACACAGCCCCTCAATATGCATACCAACCCGTACCCTCCGGCATCGACCACCCCGGCCTCAGCCAGCACGTCGAGCATTTGGGGAGTCCGCTGCAGGGTATCCTCGGCTACCTCCAGGGCCGCCTCCAGCACTCCTGTGACCTCTGATCCGTCCTGGGCCGCCTCGATGGCCGCCTCCGCAGCCAGCCGCGCTACGGTGAGGATGGTGCCTTCCACCGGCCTCATGACCGCACTGTATGCAGCTTTGACACCTGAATCCAGGGCAGCTGCCAGATCATCAGAAGCAGCGAGAACCTTGTCCTCCAGGCGCGCTGCCACGCCGCGGAACAGCTGGGACAGGATGACGCCCGAGTTGCCGCGGGCTCCCATCAATGAGCCCACGGACACCGCACCGGCAACCTCGGTGAGAGATCCGGGATCATCTGGTATGCGCTCCAGGGCGGACTCCAGGGTGGCCAGCATGTTGGTGCCGGTGTCGCCGTCGGGAACCGGGTATACGTTCAGAGCGTTGATTTCTTCCTTGTGCTGTCTCAGGCATACCCGCGCCTCGATGAGCATCCGGTGTAGGTCACTGCCTGAGATGCCTGCTTTATCTTCATGGGCATCAATCATTGATTTTCGTCACTTTCACTCCGCGAACGTTCACGTTGATCTCACTCACAACGAATCCGGTGCAGCGAGTAACTATGTATCTGACTTTCTCCCTGATGTTCCTGGCGACCTCGCCTATGTTCACTCCATATCCGATCACGATGCTGACGGTGATGATGAGCGAGCTGTCATCAGGGGCCGTTCTCACGATCACTCCCCGGGCCAGGGTGTCCTGCCCCAGCACCGCCGAAATGCCGTCCTGCAGGTTGCGAGAGGCCATTCCTGCGACACCGTAGCACTCCGTCGTAGCCCTGCCGACCATGTCGGCCAGAACCCCGTCATCATAGATCACCGAGCCGAGCTCCGTCTGCATTCGCCTTAGCATCTTGAGTCCTCCATCACTGCCACCGGGCACAGGATAAACGTGCCCTCGACGGTTTCACTTCGCGCTGATAGAATACACATTGTAAACTTAGTATATCCGCGCATAAAACACAACGGTGGAGGCGAGGGGTTATGGCGAAGCGTTGTGACATATGTGGTAAGGGTAAGATGACCGGCCACGCGGTCAGTCGCGCTACTAACCGGTCCAACCGGGTCTTCAAGCCGAATATCCAGAAGATCAAGGTTGAGATCGATGGACGGGCCGTGAAGAAGAACGTGTGTACCCGGTGCTTGAGATCGGGCAAAGTCAAGAAGGCCTTCTGAGGCCAGACGGAGCGCGTCCACTCTCGGGCGGACGCGCTCCCCAGTCTCTCAATTCATTTTGCCCCGAACAGTCCGACGAAGAACTGCAGGATCCTGCCCACGAGCGGCGGTACCTTAATCACTCTGATCCTCATCATGCTCCCTCCCGGGTTATTGTTCATGAGTTGGGCGTATGCCTACCTGCTGTAGACTGCCAGCCCTCCCACGATCAACCCCACGCCCAGGATGAAAAACCAGAACCACCCGGGCAGCACCGTGATCAAAACTGCCACACCGGCGACCATGAGAACGAGTCCCAGCCAGTTCATAGAGCGACGCCAGTTGAGGCCCCTCTTACGAAGCATGCGGGTTCCCCCTCTTCGACCTATATATTATATGGGGAAGCATGCGAATTGTGAGTCTCGCCCTGTGATGTCGGGCCTAGCCGCGGAGTACGCGCACTGTCTCAGCGGGGTTTTCAGAAGCAAACAGAGTGGACCCAGAAACCAAAAGCCGCGCCCCGGCCTGCCTCAGGGAGGCAGCGTTGGACAGGTCGACTCCGCCGTCGACAGCCACCCGTGTTCGCCCTCCGGAGACGATATCCTCGGCGACCTTCACCCGATCGAAAGTCGTCGGTATGAACCTGGAGCCGGAAAACCCGGGATCCACCCCCATTATGACGACCTCATCGACGACGTGCTTGAGGAGATGCAGGTCATCGAGAGGGCTTGAAGGAGCGTATGCGATCCCGGCGAGGCACCCCATGCCGCGGATCTCGAGAAGGAGTCGGTGGGGATGCGGGGTCACCTCGCGGTGAAACGCGATGATGTCAGCACCCGCGTCGGCAAACATCGGAGCCATAACTCCAGGGTTTTGCACCATGAGGTGTATCTCCAGGGGCAGATCACTGTATTCAGATAGGGCTCGCACCAGGTTGGGTCCGAAGCTCATATTCGGAACGAAGTGGCCGTCCATGATATCTACATGCAGAACATCAGCTCCTGCCCTCTCGACCAGCCTGACCCCGTCGAGAATATTCGCAGGGTCGGCCGAAAGCAGGGACGGCGCAACCAGTACGCGTTCGAGGTCGCCCCAGAGGTTTTGCAGTTTCAACGACCTTCAACCTCCCCCCCACCAGGTCCTCTTCAACGGCGGAACGTGACCGCCTGCACGACGGAGTCGCCGCTGTACACGAATGCCCTGGCGCCAGTTCCGTACCAGTATATAGTAACATCGAACTCCGTGCCGCCCTCCACCCGGTCATGATACACGACCCTGTGACCCCGGTGGTCCATGACGTCGATGCGGACCATCTGCACTCCCGGCTGCTCCGGGAGACTGACGCTGATCACTTCCTCGTGGGCTTCCTCTTCGTCTCCCTGACTCACCACCAGGGTGAGAGTGTCCCCCGTCGTTACCTCTGTCCCCGCAGCCGGGTCCTGGCTGACCACCACACCGGCGGGGAAGTCCGCAACTTCTCGCACCACCCGGCTCTCAAGACCCACCTCATCCAGCTCGGCGAGAACCTCGGTCAGCGTGAGTCCTATGTAGCCCGGTAGAACAAAGGGCCGTGGTTCGGGGCCCAGACTGACTTCGAGGGTAACCGAAGTACCGCGCTGCACGCGGGTACCCGGACCCGGCAGAAGGTCGATAACGTATCCGCTGGGCACATCCTCGTGGTACTCCTCGGTGATCTCAACGGTGAGCCCCACATTCTCCAGTGTCACCCGGGCCTCGAGGCTCCTCATGCCCATGACATCCGGCACCCCTCCATCCACCCAGTGAGGTCCCTCGCTGATCGTCAGTTCAACGGTTTGGCCGCGCCTGACTTCCTCGCCAGGCTTCGGGCGCTGCCTCATAACGTGGTTGGCGGGCACATCATCGTCGTGCATTGACGCCACTATCTCCGCCCGAAGACCGTGTTCCTCAAGAACGGCCTCAGCGGTGGCCAGGCGCTGCCCAGTCACCTCGGGCACCTCGATGACGGGCACGGTGAACCAGTCCCACACCAGATAGGCACTGTAGCCCACCACACCGAGAGTCACCAGGAGCAGAAGCACCCACACAAAGCGGAAACGCCCGCGGGGAGTGGGAGGCGGCTCGTCCAAGCCACCGCCGTTGTCGTCTCCCCGGCCACCCCTGGACCGCACTCTCGGCACCCGGGGCTCCTCCCGGGAGTCCTTCACGGTTTCCACCACCCGGGTGTCGTCCCTGGACCCTGCGTCGCGGCAGTGGGCGGGTGGTTCGCCGTGCTTCACGGCGATCAGGTCCTGCCTCATGTCCCTGGAATTGCCGTATCGCCACGCCGGATCTTTGGACATGGCACAGGCGATGATCTCGTCCAGCTGGCGTGGGATCTCGTCTCTCACGGTCGAGGCCGGCAGGGGTCGGCCCTGGATGTGCTCCAGCGCTATAGCCACATCAGTCTCGGCATCATAGGGCACCTGTCCGGTGAGCATCTCGTATAAGACGACCCCGACGCTGTAAATGTCGGCTCTCACATCCGTGTGCCTGCCGCGGGCCTGTTCCGGCGACATGTAACGCACAGATCCCATGATCTTGTCCTTTGTCGGCACCAGGGTGCCTGTCCCCCTGGCCCGGGCTATACCGAAATCGGTCACTTTGACAGTGCCGGTTGCATCATCGATTATCACATTGTCAGGCTTTATATCGCGGTGAATCACACCGCCCTCATGCGCACAGCTGAGGGCGCTGAGTATCTGGCAGGCAATATCCATGGCTAGGCCTGGTTCGAGGGGACCTTCCTGCAGGATCAGATCCTTGAGGCTCTTGCCGGAGACGCATTCCATGATGATGTAGTACTGGCTCCGTTCAGGGTCCTCACCCACATCATGGACGTTGACGATGTTAGGGTGAGAGAGCCTGGCTGCAGCCCTGGCTTCTCTTCTGAAATGCTGCAGGAACTCGGCATCATCGGCGTAGCGTTCACGCAGGATCTTGACAGCCACCTCGCGCTCCAGGTAGGCGCACTTGGCCCGGTACACCACCGACATTCCACCGCTGCCGAGGCGTCCCAGGATTTCATAACGACCGCCCAGAACCTGACCGATCATGAACACACCCCCCTCGCGGATCGCGCCAGCCGATCAACATCCGCTATCGACCACACGGCGTCGCAGCTGTCCGCAAGCGGCATCTATTCCCTGGCCCAAGGACCTGCGGACCGTTACTCCTACTCCCATCACCGTCAATACCTCCAGAAACTCCCTCCCCGCCTCCGGTGACGACGGGCGATACTGACCGTTCGGTACGGGATTCACCGGGATCAGGTTGACGTGACACATCATGTCTTTCAGCAAGATGGCCAGTTCACGTGCCAACTCAGGATGATCATTGACACTCTCTATCATAGCATACTCGAAGCTGACTCTTCTGCCGGTCGTCTCCGTGTAATATTTGCAGATTGAGATGAGTTTTTCCAGTGGATACCTCTCGCTTGCCGGTACGAGACGGGATCTGAGGTAATCATTGGGCGCGTGCAGGGAAACAGCAAGGGTGATCGGCATATCTTCCCCGG
Organism: Clostridia bacterium; assembly: GCA_003563755.1. The sequence goes on along the minus strand of PWUB01000303.1, from coordinate 20,298 downwards.
CCAGGCGTCTTATGCCGGGCACGATGCCCACGGTGGACAGGGTCATACGCCTGTAGCTGATCCCCGCGGCATCCTCCGAGTGCAGAATGCGCAGTGCCCCCATGGTCCGTGAATAGTTGTGAAGGGGCTCGCCCATTCCCATCACGGCTATGTGAGATATCCTTTCGTCCTCACCGTCCAGCTCCCTTTGGGCCAGAAACCACTGGCCAACGATCTCCGAGACGTCGAGGTTTCTCACCATGCCGTCGGTGCCGGAAGCACAGAAAGAGCAGCCGATCGAGCAGCCCACCTGGGTCGATACGCACAGTGACGTACCGTGACGATACCGCATGATAACGGACTCCACAATCTCTGCGTCCGCCAGCCTCCAGGCGAATTTTCTCGAGCCATCGTCACCGGCGGAGCTCTCGGCGAGATCCATGCTGCAGACCACGGCCTCCTCATCGAGACGCCGGCGGAGATCCAGCGGCAGGTTCGTCATCTCCTCGAAACTGCTACAACGCCGTCGGTAAATCCACTGCCACACCTGCTGAGCCCTGAATCCCGGCTGTCCCATGGATTCGAAGAATCCTTCCAGTTCGTCGGCGCTCATCCCCAACAGTTCTCTACGGCTCATCGGCCTTCACTCTCCCTCGACGGCGCAGTCCGGATATGAAGAATCCGTCGGTGCCGTGCACGTGGGGCAATAGCTGCACCATGCCCCTCGAGCTCCCCTTCAGATCGGGAAACTCCGCCGGGAAATCATCATGGTCGAAGTCTTCATGCCCACGAAGGAAGTCGAGCACAACATCTTCGTTCTCGCTGGCAAACAGCGAACACGTACAGTACACCAGGCGTCCCCCGGGTCTGACCACGGACGCGACCGACGACAGGATCTCCCCCTGCAGCCTGGGCATCCGATCAAGCAGCTGGGGTCCTTTCTGCCACCGGGCTTCCGGATACCGCCGGAGGACCCCGACGCCGCTGCACGGGGCATCCACCAGGACCAAATCGAACCTGCCGATGTCCGCGGGGAGTCTGGTCGCATCGGCCGCCAGGGTCTGGACCTGGTTCAGCCCGAGTCGTTGAACCTCCCTTTTCAGCACGTCGAGCTTGAAAGAATGGATGTCGACGGCGACGATCTCTCCGTCCTCCCCCATGAGTTCAGCGATGTAGGCAGTCTTTCCTCCACGGCCTGCACATGCATCCAGTATCCTCATCCCGGGCCTGACACCCAGGGACAGCACCGCCAGCTGCGAGCCCTCGCTCTGGGCGGAGAAGAGTCCCTCCCGGTACTCGGACCCATCGAAGGGCGATCCCCCACCCTCATAGTTCAGACCGTGAGGGGCGAGTCGGCAGCGCGTCACCCGGCGTCCCTCGTCGTTCATCAGGCCCATCAGCTCCCCCTTGCAGGTGCGGAGGGTGTTCACCCGGAGCTGCAGTGGGGCCGGCTCATTGTTGCTGCGACACAGAGCCAGGGTTTCCTCGAAACCCATGTTCGCCACCCAGCGCTCAATCATCCACAGGGGATGGCTCTCCTTCACAGAAAGCCACCGGGCCGGTTCCGCCTCCCGGTCAGGATAGGGGATGTCGTCCAGGCCGCGCACCAGGCTGCGCAGGACGCCGTTCACCAGTCCGGAGGCACGCCTCGGCCCGGTTCTCTTCATGAGGCTCACCGATTCGCTGCAGGCAGCATAGGACGGCACCTTCATGTACATGACCTGGTATGCACCCATGCGAAGGATGTTGCGCACCGGCGGGTCCAATCGATCGAGGGGCTGATCACAGAAGCGGCCCAGGACGAAATCCAGCTCCCCCCGGCGGCGAAGGGTTCCGTACACCAATTCGGTGGCGAATCGCCGGTCAGTATCGTCTAACCGTGAGGCACCGAGACGGCGCTGGAGCAGCTCAGCTGCCCAGGCGCCCTCTTGCACCCGGTTCAAGACATCCAGTGCCACATCCCTGGGCATTTCGAGGCTGTTGATGTCAGCGGTCCCCTCCTTTCCTGCATATCCTATCCTGACGCTCATTCACCGCATGCTCCCCCACGTCAGCGCCTCTGCACCGTGGAGACGAAGTACGCCTCCGGGGCACGTGGGAACAGGGCAAGGCCGAAGAAGGAAGTGGGGGCGGCCTGGGAATACACGGGAGCGACGCCCTCGATCGCCAGCTCCTTCACCCTCGGGTGAGTGGTCAGAGTCCTCTGAATAAACATGCCGACGACCGGCGATATGACGAACAGGGCAACCCCGGCTGCCATGATGGTGAGCAGATCCAGGTGCCCACCCACGAGCAGGACGGTGAGAAAGAGCACCGCGAAGAAGAAGTTGCCGACGGCCCGGCTGGTTCCACACTTGTTGTGAACGGCCAGGTGCCTCTCCCCGAGGCTCAACCGCATCAGGGCCTCCCGTGCTGCGATCTCCAGGGACCGTGGATCATGCCAGCCGCTTATGAGGAAACCATTCTCCCGGGCATATCCAGCCAGGCCGGCGGCACCGTACCTACTCTGCAGAACGTTGATGGTCGCGTGCTCCAGGGCGTGGTTCATCCGCAGCCGACGGTTGAAGGCAATGGCGACTATCTGGCTGGGCACGTGCACGAGATCGTACAGGCTGTTGACCATCAGTTTGAGCGGCAGCACGAACAGGACGGCGAACAGAATGGGGGCCAGCAGCCATAGAGCGATCAAGAGTAAGAATTCCATCTAGCGTCGACGTCCCCGCATGGCAAAAAGATACACGAACTGCATGAGGGCCATGAGCGCGGCCGCAAGATAGGTCAGGGCCGCCGCATTGAGGACCTCTCTGACGCCTCCCCGCTCGGTGCTTTCGATATGGCCGCCCGCCTCCAGCGCAGCCATCGCCCGTGAAGATGCGTTATATTCCACGGGCAGTGTGATGATCTGAAACGCGAGGGCAGAACCGAACAACAGGATGCCGAGGTTCATCAGCAGGTCCCCCGTCGTCCCGGCGATCAAGAGCCCGATGAAAAAGAGCGGGAAGGCCATGGTGGAACCGAACTGGGTGACCGGTATGATGGCGTTCCTCATGCCCAGCCACACATATCCCTGTGCGTGCTGAATGGCGTGGCCGGCCTCATGGGCAGCGATACCGAGGGCTGCCAGCGACGAGCCGTCATGTACATCCGGGGACAGGCGGACCGTCCTGCTGCGGGGGTCGTAGTGATCGCTGAGACGGCCCCGGTCACTGTATTCCACCCGCACACCGCTAACATTCGCATCAGACAATATGGCCCCGGCGACCTGGGCTCCGGTCTTCCCCCTGGATGACCATACTCTGGAAAACCGCTGGTAAGCACCCCGAACCTTCGACTGCGCCACGCTTGCCAGAATCAGCGCTGGCATAACCAGAATCAGGTACATAGGGTCGAAGTAGAACATGGTATCCCCCCTATTTGTCAGACCTCACTGCTTCGATCGCCCGGATCACCGATAAAGCGTCCACATCAGTATCATAGCACGGCCCCTGGGGCAGCCGGTTGATGACTCCCAGCACCGGAATTCCTCCCACATCTCCGATTCCCTCGGTGAGCTCGCGTTCGCAGGCAACCGCCACTATAGCCCTGGGACGTTTCTCCAGCACAAGCCGTCGGGCCTGGGTTCCGCCCGTCGATACATGTATGGCCACGTCCATATCCTCCGTCGCCTCGAGGATCTCGCCGATGGCGCAGCGTCCGCATCTCTGGCAGCGGGTAACGTCCTGGCTGACCTTGTGCACGCAGTCGCTCCACTGCAGACACCTGGGCAGAAGGACGAGCACATCCGTCGTGTTCAGCCCACCCAGACTCCTGGCCGCCAGGGCGTTGTTGACAGCTATGAACGAACCCTGAACGTCCTCACGACAACGGCCGAGAAGGCGGCCCGCAGCCACGGCCAGGGGCAGTAGCAGCACTATCAGCGGTTGTATGAGGCTCCTTGCCCAGGCAGGCGCCTTCCGGTCAGATAGGATCAGCCACACGGCACCGGCCAGGGAGAGGCCGACCCCCAGCAAGAATGCCGCGACGGCGATCTCGAGGATAACGATGAGCACCGTCTTGACAACAGGAGTATGCCGCAGCAGAAGATATATGAAGATGGAGCCGAGGCCGGCCACGATGATGGCCGCCGCCGCCGCCATCACAACGAAGAGCCGCTTGCGCCGGCCGGTGAGCTCGATGAACATCCGCTGATCGTCCGTCACTCCACTCATGGTTCACCCCTGGGTCTCTTGCACTCCCAATATCTCACCGACGCCCATGTCATATCCGTTGACGAAGTCCATTATCTCCATGGGACGACCGCCCGGCAGCTGGATGCGCTTCAACCGACACGCACCCTCGCCCGCGGCCACAGAAATCCCGTCCGCACAGACGCGGTGCACGCGCCCGGGCTGACCGCCGGCGTCGTCGGTGAGCTCCGCCTTCAGCACCTTCATCCTCCGGCCACGCCACCAGGTCCAGGCGCCCGGCCGCGGTGAAAAGGCGCGGACCGTATTCACCACCCGATCGGCGGGCAGACTCCAGTCTATCTGCAGCTCATCACGGTCGATCTTGGGCGCATAGGTGGCGCTGCAATGGTCCTGTTCGACGGGCTCGGCCTCACCGGCAGCGATGTCCTTGAGGGTTTCGATCAGAAGCTCGGCTCCGAGCTCCGCAAGGGCGTCGTGGAGCACGCCGGCGTCATCCTCATCCTTTACCTGCATCCTGTGCTGCTTGAGCACCGGACCGCTGTCCATCCCCTCATCCATGCAGAAGATGCTCACCCCGGACTCCATCTCCCCGGCGAGAATCTGCCTCTGTATGGGAGCCGCACCCCGGTAGCGAGGAAGGAGGGACGGGTGAATGTTTATGCAGAAAAGGTTGGGTATGTCCAGTATGTCCTTCGCAAGGAGGCGACCGTAGGCAGAAACGACAATGAGGTCGGGCTCCAGACAGCGCAGGAGCTGTACCAGCTGCTGGTCATCATCCGCCGACTCGGGCTCTATGACGGGAATCCTGGCATCCAGGGCTCTTTCCTTGACGGGTGTCGGCCGGGTCTTCTGACCCCTCCCCCTGGGTCGGTCGGGAGCGGTGGCCACGCCCACCACCTGGCAGTTGTGTTCGACCAGGGCCCCCAGTGACGGCACGGCAAACTCCGGACTGCCCATGAACACGAGTCGCAGGCGGGTTTCGGGGCCGAGTTTGACCAGGCTGCTGCTCCTGTCCGGAAACAGCATCCCTCCGAGATGATCGATCTCGTGGCGGAGGACCCTGGCCGCCCATCCCTCAGCGTCCAGCCAGATCTTCCGCCCTCTTCGATCCCGGGCTTGTACCCTGACCTCCGTCGGGCGCGTCACCTCGCCGAGGTAACCCGGCACGCTGAGGCATCCCTCGTATGCCTTTTTCGAGCCGCGCTCCGAGATGATCTCGGGATTGACGAGCTCCCGCAGGCCCTCGTCGTAGTCGACCACGATGACCCGCCTGGGAACACCCACCTGGACGGCGGCCAGCCCTACGCCCCGGTTGTGATACATCGTCGCAGCCATGGCATCAAGCAGCTGCCCGAGGTCAGCCTCGAACTTGCTGATGGGTTCCGATTCCCGCTCCAGCAGGGGGTCTCCGATTACCAGAAGATCCATCCTCTCCTCGGGAGGAGCTATGCGTCCGGTGATTTGCATGCCTTTATCATCCTCAAATCATCTGGAGTAAACGCCCGGTACCTCACAGCATATTGACCGGGTCGACATCCACACTGATACGGGGATCCTTCGGTCCCATACGGATATTGTGCAACACCCGGGCGAGCCCTTCAAGGCACCGCCGGCGGCACTCGGCCTTAAGCAGCAGGTGCCACCTGTGGTTTCCGCGCAGCCGATCCAGGGGAGCCGGGGCCGGTCCGAGAATCGATACCGCGACATCTCTGAAGGCTTCCTGCAGGCGCCTGTGCAGTTCATCCGCCCACATCCTGACCAAAAGCTCCTCCTCACCCCATACGATGATCCGCACCAGAGAAGCGAAGGGTGGATACCGGAGACGCCGGCGTTCGCGCAGCTCCCCGGCGTAAAATTCTTCGAGATCGCCCCTGACCGCCCCCACGATGGCCGGGTGATCAGGGTTCGAGGTCTGCACGATGACCTGTCCCCGACGATGTCCCCTGCCCGAGCGTCCGGCCACCTGGATCAGCAGCTGAAAGGTGCGTTCCGCACTGCGGAAATCCGGAAGATGAAGGGCGGTATCGGCGTCGACCACTCCGACCAGGGTCACGGCGGGGATGTCCCATCCCTTCGCGATCATCTGGGTGCCCACGATCACATCCAACTCGCCCCTGGCGAAGGCCTCATACACCCTGGTACGGGTACCCCTGGGCCGCGCCGCATCGGTGTCCAGGCGCGCGGTCCTGGCACCCGGAAAGGCTGATTTCACCGCCGCCTCCACCTTCTGGGTCCCCGTTCCCCGCCGCACGAGGTCGTACCCGCTGCACTGCGGGCAGCTGCGGGGCAGTTCCCTATGCCGGTCGCAGTAGTGGCACCGAAGGAGCTTTTGATCCCAGTGATAGGTCATGGTCACGTTGCAGTCGGAGCAGCCGAAAGTGTAACCGCACTCCCTGCACAGAAGAAAGGAGGAGTACCCGCGCTGATTCAGAAACAGTACCGACTGCTCGCCCCTCTCCAGCCTCATCTTGAGTGCCTGGTGGAGCCTGCGGCTGAAGATGCTCCTGTTGCCCGATTTCCACTCCTCGCGCATGTCCACCACCAGCATGCCGGGCATCGGTCTGTCGTCCACCCGGCGGGGAAGCTGCAGGAGCTGGTATCTGCCCTCGCGGGCGCGTTGATAACTCTCCACGCAGGGGGTCGCAGAACCCAGGATGACCAGGGCCCCGGAGGCGGATGCTCTCTTGATGGCGAGGCTTCTGGCATGATAGCGCGGGGTCCTGTCCTGCTTGTAGGTGGTCTCGTGCTCCTCGTCGATGATGATGGCGCCCAGATCCCGGCAAGGCGCGAACACGACCGACCGCGGGCCCAGGGCCACCGACGCCTCTCCCCGGTGCAGCCTGTACCACTCTCCGGCACGTTCGTTGGGGGACAGGGCGCTGTGCAGGACCGCCACCCCATCACCCAGGCGCCCCTTCACCCGGGCCACCATCTGCGGGGTCAGGGATATCTCCGGCACCATGAGAATGGCACCCCTGCCGAGGGAGAGAACCCGCTCTATCACGCGCAGATACACCTCAGTCTTGCCGCTGCTGGTAACCCCGTGCAGGAGGTAGCACCCCGGACTGTCGGCACCGCAGGCGGCCAGGAGTTCATCCAGCACCCGGCTCTGATCAGCGGTCAGCTCACTCGGGGCATCGTGACGGTAGCGCCGGTCGTAAGGACGAGACTCATCGGGCATCTCCACCCACACCAGGTAGCCCTTGTCCACGAGCGCATCGACGGTGGATGGGCTCACCTCTGCCAGCCGGGCGAGCTCTTGTCTCTGCACCGGTTCCGATAGGTCGTGGGCAATCTCCAGAACAGCCAGCTGCTTCGGGGCCCGGGATAGGTCACTCCGTGCCTCATCCAGGTCAGTCACCCGGGCAACCAGTCGACGCGCCGTCGGCGGCCTCAATCCATCGGCGCTGCCCCGTGTGGGAGGCAGCATGGACCGGAGCAGATGCACGGGGCTGCAGAGGTAGCGAGAAGCCGCCCACCGAGCCAGATCGATATCCGCAGGTGAGAGATACCGCTGCTCGGATACCAATCGCCGGAGAGTACGGACCTTTTGCACGTCCGTGTGAGAGTCAAAACCCACCACGTAACCGCGAATCGACCGGTTACCAAAGGGAACCTCGACCAGGTGCCCGACCCTGACGACTCCCCTGAGGGACTCGTGCACGCGGTAGTCGTATACCCGTGGCTTGGAGTCGGCCTCGTCATCGCGCAGCACGGCATCTATTAGAACGTGGGCATATTCTGCCGGGTTCTCTTCACCGCCGCCTTCTCCCAAGGGCACCCACCACCCTCTCCAATATGACACGGGCCAGCGGCAGCTTGTGCATTGCCGGGAGGTCTTCCTCCTCCCCGGAGCTCACGAGCACCACCTGGTTGACATCCGAGGCGAAACCCCCCGTGGCTCCGCCCACGATATTCAACGCGATCATGTCCATACCCTTGCGGCTGAGCTTGCCCCTGGCCCGCCTCAGGACATCCTCCCCCGGAGTCTGTGCTGCAAAGCCCAGGATGAACTGTCCATTCTTGCGCTCACCCAGGGCAGCGATCACGTCGGGGGTCCTGACGAGCCCCCCCGGGTCATCTGCGTCCTTGTCCAATTTATCAGTCGAGCTCGAAGCGGGGCAGAAGTCGGCCACCGCCGCGTTCATCAGCAGTATATCCGTGTCCGGCCACAGGGCGAGGCACTTGTCGAGCATGTCCGCGGCGGAGACCACCCGGTGGTGTCTCACACCCCGGGGAGGGCGAAGGTTGACCGGACCGCTGACCAGGTGGACCTGTGCTCCCCGCTCCCGGGCCGCCTGTGCCAAAGCGTAGCCCATCTTCCCGCTCGACGGATTCGACAAAAAGTGCACGGGATCGAAATGCTCCCTCGTCGGGCCCGCGGTGACCAGAACCTTCCTTCCCTGCAGGGAGGGGTTGTAGTGCACCACCGAGGAGATCTCCTCCACCAGAGCTTCGGGATCCGGGAGACGTCCGCTCCCCACGGCTCCCGATGCGAGACGGCCCACGTCAGGCTCCACCACCCGCACACCCAGTTCTTCGAGATACCTCACGTTGCGCTGGGTAACGGGGTTTTCCCACATCCTGTGGTTCATGGCTGGCGCCATCAGTTTAGGACCGTCGAAGGCGACCAGGATGGTGCTGAGGTAGTCATCGGCTATGCCGGCTGCCGCCTTGGCGATGATGTTGGCGGTGGCGGGCACAACGGCCAGGATGTCCGCACGTTGCACCAGCTCGATGTGTTCCACGTTCCAGCGCTTCGGCTCGGCGAACATGTCAGTGTACACGGGGTTGTCCGACACCGTCTGAAAGGTCAGCGGCTGCACCAGCTGGGTGGCCGCCCGGGTCATAACCACCGTAACCTGGGCTCCGCGTTTGCGAAGCCTGCTGACGACATCGCAGGACTTGTAGGCGGCTATGCCCCCACTGACACCGAGGAGCACCGACGTGTCACGAAGATCCTGCAGGCTCTGGCTCAAGATCGGATTCCTCCTTCGGAAGCTATTCTGACCTCGGCAGGATCACTGCGCCTCCGCCTCGGCGGCTTCCTGCTCCCTCTTCCTCTGTGCTCTGCTGTATACCTGCAGCCTACCCCTGCTGAACTCACGGAGCGCCACAATCACGGGCTTCTCCCCGGCCGTCGTCTCGACAGCAGGCTTGGCGTCCTCGTGCAACTGACGCGCCCGCTTGGCAATCACGACCGTAAGGGTATACTTGTTCTCCATCGTGTTCAGCAGACGGTCGTAGGAGAAGCCGCCCTGGTGGGCAGCACCGGCGCTGAAGATTCTCATTCCTCGACCTCCCCAACCTGCTTGCTCTGGAGTCTTCCGGCAACTGTCTCAGGTTGAACCGCGGACAGAACCACGTGGCCGCTGTCGGTGATTAGCACCGCACGCGTCCGCCGACCGTAGGTGGCATCCACCAGCAGTCCGTCCTGGCGGGCCTCACCTATCATGCGCTTTATGGGAGCCGACTCCGGACTGACGATGGCCACAATTCTGTTGGCTGATACCATGTTGCCAAAACCGATGTTCACCAGCACTATTGCGCTCATGCTATCCCCCCTATCCTCCGACGAATCACTCGATGTTGCGGACCTGTTCGCGCACATCCTCGAGAATGCTCTTCATCTCGATGGCTGCCTCGTTGAGCTGGGCATCTGCTATCTTTGCGGCTACCGTATTGGTCTCTCTCAGCATTTCGCTCACCACGAACTCGATCCTCCGGCCCCCACCATCAGAATCGATGAGAGCGGAGTTGAACTGGTTTAGATGACTCCGAAGGCGGTCCAGCTCCTCCTGGATGCTGGTTCTCTGTACGGCCAGGGCCACTTCTCCCTGGATATCGAGGTCCTCGATGGAGGACACTTCTTCCAGCAGCAAACTCCTCACTTTGTCAACGACCGCCTGATACCGCTTGCGCCCCACGTCCGGGGCGGCCTCTTCGAGGCGGGTGAGCCTCGAGGTGAATCTGGCGCTGAGCTCGTGCAGCCTCTCCTGGATCTCAGCTCCTTCCGTGACCCTCATCTCAACCACCTGGTCGAGAGCACCGCGGACCGCCTCGTTGAACATCTCCTCTATGTCCCGAGGCTCAGGTACGTCCTCCTCGAGCTCGATGACGCCCGGCAGCGTGATAAGGTCACACATGGAGACATCAAAGGCCAGATCATGGGTCTGCCCGAGTTCTTTCAAGAAGTCATAATATTGCTGCGCCAGGGCCCTGTCAATACGGGGTCGGACCCCTGCACCGGAAACTGCCTCCAGGGCAACGTAAACATCGATCCGTCCGCGGCGCACCCTTTTCCTTGCCATATCGCGCACCTTCATCTCCCACGTCTGGGGAATCTCACGAGGCAGCTGCACGGATATGTCGAGGAACCGGTGATTGAGCGACCGCACCTCGACCACCACGGCGTGTTCTTTACCGCGCCTCTGGGCCCTGCCGAAACCGGTCATGCTGCGGACTGGCACTCTAACGCCTCCTTATGATCAACAACCAAAAGCCCATGAAAAACGCCAGCAGGTAAGCCACGACACCGGGGGCGGCATAGCCCAGGAGGTAGGGAGGGCGGTCAATGTGAAGAACCACCGATCCACCGATTATCAGAGATGCCATGAGCAGGGCGATGATGATCCTCTGGGCGATCTTCTCAACACCCTCAATGAGGGTCTCCAGCCCCACGTGGCGGAACATCACGGAGATCTCGCCCCGGTCGGCCCGGTTGATGAGAGACGAGAGTCTCTCTCCCCAGTGACGGAGACGCCGTAGGGCGTGGCGGGCACCGGTACTCGACCACCGCCGCAGCCTGCCGGGCAGCAGCTGGTACATGATCACCGAACTGATCCTCGAAGTGAGTTCGTCGCTGAGCCGAAGCTCGGGATATATGAGCCTGGCGGAGGATTCCGCCTCTGCAACGGCCTTCACCAGGGACATGTACGGAGATGGCACCCCGATGCGGTGACGCCGCAGCAGGTGCATCACAGAGATCAGGACCTGGCCCAGCTTCAGCCTGTCCAGCTCCTTGGAGTAGTTTCGTTCAACGATATCCATGATGTCCCGCCGGAGCTCTGCAGAATCGATCTCCTCCCTGGGTTCGCCGATCTCCGTGAGCATATCCGCCAGGAGAGCATAGTCGCGGTGCAGGATGCCGAGGAGTAGGTCGGCGATATCCTGCTTCGTCTCTTCGTCCACCAGCCCCACCATGCCGAAGTCCACGACACCGATCCGGTCGCCGTCCAGTACCAGGAGGTTCCCAGGATGAGGGTCAGCGTGAAAGGCCCCCATATCGAAGACCTGATGCAGGGACATGTCGAGAACCACCCTCGCTATGTGGTGTCGGCGGTGCTGGGGCAGATGGTCCATCTGGTCCAGCCGCCCTCCGCGCAACCTGGTGAGAGTGAGCACGCGGCGCGATGACACCTCTTCGAAGACCTCGGGGATCACCACCGCATCCCAGTCCGCGAAGGACTCGCCGAACAGTCCCACGTTCTCGGCTTCGCGGACGAAGTCCAGCTCGTTCCTGATGGACCGTCCGAAATCTCTGGCCATGTGGGGAAGCCTGTACGGACCGGCTTCGGGAACATGGTCATCGATGAGCCCGGCGAGGAACGTGACTATCTCGACGTCCTGATCTATCATCCGTGCGATGCCCGGGCGCTGGATCTTGACCACCACTTCCTCTCCACGATAGGTCGCCGTGTGAACCTGGGCTATGGAAGCGCTGGCGAGGGGTTTTCGCGAGAAGTCCTCGAACACCTCATCCGGAGCTGCTCCCAGCTCCTCCGTCACAACGTCTGCGATCTCCTCGAACCCTACCGGCACAACCCCCTCCTGAAGCTTCCTGAGTTCGGTGATGAACTCGGGGGGCACCAGGTCCACCCTGGTGCTCAGGACCTGCCCCATCTTGACGAAGGTCGGCCCCAGGTCCTCCATGGCGGCCCTGGTGTGCCGGGCCAGGCTGGTCGGTGAACTGGCAATCTCACGGCGCCCAAGAGGAATGCTAAACGGCAGGGGAAGTCGTTGCACGAGGGGACCGTAACCATGAACCACAAGGGCCCTGAGCACCTCGCGAAAACGCCTGGCATGACGAAGGGTCAGTAGACTCATTCGGTACCCCGTCTCCTATTCCCTGGTGTCGTTCGTGTCCCCGGGTGCCTGCCCCTTCCGGGCCGTACGCGCGCAGCGGACAAGAGCCACCGTACCCCGAAAAGCCTCTCGCACCGGGCCGCTGAGCCGCAGGTCCGTTCCCCCGTCCCAGTCGATTCTCAGGATGCCGCCGGGCATGCATACCTCCACCGGGGAGTCGCACAACCCCCGTTTCATGGACCAGGCAGCAGCCGCACCCGCCCCGGTGCCGCAGGACATGGTTATCCCGGATCCCCGTTCCCAAACTCTGGCGCGTATCCTGTTGCGGTCCACCACCCGGACGAGTTCCACGTTAGTTCTATCGGGGAACATCGGGTGGTTTTCAAACACCGGTCCGACCGAATGCAGGTCCACTTCGTCGGGGTCCTTCACGAAGATGACACAGTTTGGATTTCCCACGGAAACGCCGTACACCGGAATGCGCCGACCGTTGACCGGCACCATCACCCCCTCGGCGGTGGCCCGGGGATCACCGGTCATGGGAATCTCGCCGCGGAGAAAACCGGGAGGAGTCATCCGCACCCTCACCCCGACGAGCTCGTGGGGTGCAGCGTCCTGTGGGATGATCTCCAGGTCCACGATGCCCGCCGGAGTCTGCACGGTGAACTCCCGTGTCTTAGTGAACCCGTTGTCCCAGACGTACCGGGCGAGGCAGCGGACACCGTTGCCGCACATATCTCCCTCACTGCCGTCGACGTTGAACATCCTCATGCGAAAATCCGCCGTATCCGAGGGCAGGATGAGGATCAGGCCGTCTGAACCTACGCTGAGGTTCCGATCGGACAGACACTGGGCGAGCGAAGACCAGTCGACCCGTGGTAGCCTCCTGCTCACACCGTCAATGTATATGTAATCGTTTCCAGCAGCCTCCATTTTAACGAATGACAAGCGCAATTATCAACGCCCCCTTCGAGGACCGCTCCTGTCTCCCGATGATGCCATCTTTGAGCCAATTTTACCAGCTAAGCGTCGTTACACCCAACCACTCCCCGGCCAAACCCCGCAGGAGGCGGTCAGCGACCGGCCCGACGAGTGCAACCAGCCCACATATGATCAGCGTGCCACCCTCCAGAGGAACCATACGGAGAGCGGAAGCCAGGGGCGCGCAATACACGGCAGCCACCATGACCGCGAAGGATGATGTCACCGCCACGGGCAGCCACAGATTCACCGCCGCAGACTTCAGTGTCCCGTCAGCCCAGCGCGTCTCGTAGGCGTGGATGAGCTGGGACATGACCAGGGTGACGAAGGCCACCGTACGAGCATGGGCCAGGTCACCGCCGCCCAGCCAGAAGACCGCGAAGGTCGTCAACACCAACAGTCCCATGACCAGACCCCTTATCATGATCCTTGTCCCGAGCCCGCCGCTCAGCACCCCCTCACGGATGTCCCGGGGAGGACGATACATCAGACTGGAGTCGGCGGGCTCCATCCCCAGGGCAATCGCCGGCAGCCCATCGGTAACGAGGTTGACGAGGAGTATCTGGCTGGGTATCAGGGGATGGGGCAGGTTGGCGAGGGTCGCAAACAGCATGAGCAGGATCTCTCCCACGTTGCATGAGAGCAGGTAGCTCACGAACTTGCGCAGGTTGCGGAACACACCGCGGCCTTCACGGATGGCCTCCACGATGGTTGCGAAGTTGTCATCCGTCAGGATGATATCGGATGCGTCCCGCGTCACATCGGTGCCGGTTATGCCCATGGCTACGCCGATGTGGGCCTTCTGCAGGGCGGGAGCATCATTCACGCCGTCCCCCGTCATGACCACCACGTGCCCCAGGTCCCGAAGGGCCTCGACGATCCTCAGCTTCTGCTCGGGCGTCACCCGGGCGAACACGCTGTGTGACTGCACCAGTTGGGCCAACTCCCTGTCTTCAGCCTCCTGCAGAACGTCGCCGGTGACCACGGTGGCTTCCTCAGAATCAACCATCCCCAGCCGCATGGCCACGGCCCTGGCCGTCAACGGGTGGTCACCGGTGATCATGAGGGCACGGACTCCAGCGGCATGGCATTCCTTAAGGGCCCCTGTGCATTCAGGCCGCGGAGGGTCCAGGAGGGCCACGAAGCCCATCAGGCACAGGCCCTGTTCCTCGTCCTCCGTAACCCCCTCTTCGAGGCGGTGCTTGCAAAGGGCCTTCTGCCCCACGGCCAGCACTCGGTACCCGTGCCGGCTGAGATCCTCTGCCTTGCGGAGGAGTCGACGTCTTTGACGGTCGGTGAGCCTTTGCTCACGGCCGAAGGCGAGGCTCCATGCATGCTCGGAACGCTTCAACAGAGTCTCTGGGGCACCCTTGACTATCAGGGTGGGCATCTGTTCACCATCCTCGGTTCGAATACCCCATACGGACATACGGCGGCGGGCTGACGAGAAGGGTACCTGGCCCAGGCGCTTGAAACTGACGGATCTCAACCGCGCATGCATCAGCGATCTCGCAGCCTCCACCAGTGCCAGTTCGGTGGGATCACCGGTTGCGTCCTGTTCGTCCCACCGCTCGGGTTCGATATCACAGCACCACGCGGCATAGAGGAGACATCTCCAAAAGCCCTCGCGCTGGCCAGTATTGACGTCCTCGGCCAGCCTCCAGCCGTGACCGTCCACCGAAACTACTTCGAGCTTCAGCCTGTTCTCGGTCAGGGTTCCGGTCTTGTCAGAACAGATGACCGTGGCACAACCCAGGGTCTCGACGGCTCTCAGGTTGCGTACCACCGCGTTCCTCCTGGCCATGCGCTGCACGCCCATGGCCAGGGCGATCGTCACCACCGCCGGAAGACCCTCCGGAATGGCCGCAACGGCGAGGCTCACACCGGCGAAGAACATGTCGTAGGCCGGCTTGCCCCGCATCACACCCAGTACTGCTACCAGGGCAGATACCACCAGGCACCCCACCAAGAGAACCTGACCCAGCCGCTGGAGGTTCCTCTGCAGCGGCGGTCTGTCCGGCTCCGCGGTTTCACCGAGCATCAGGGCTATGGTCCCGAGCTCGCTGTCCGTTCCCGTCCCTACCACCACCGCTGTCAGCTTGCCCGCCACCACACCGGTTCCGTGATGCAGAATGTTGGATCTGTCCGTAAGCTGGGCGGAGCGCTCGACGATCACCTGTTCCTTGGGTACCGGGATTGACTCTCCCGTCAGCACCGACTCATCGCAGGCACCCTCGCCGGTCCCGATGAGCCGACAGTCAGCGGGCACGCGATCACCCGGGCCCAGTTCCAGTATGTCTCCGGGTACCAGGTCTTCGCTGTCCACCGTCCTCACCTTGCCGTCCCGTCGGACCCTGGTGCGAAGCGCGGACATCTTCTGAAGCGACAACAGTGCAGCCTCGGCGCGGTATTCCTGCAAAAACCCCAGCAGCCCGTTCAACGTGACTATGCTGAGGATGACTATGGCGTCCGTATACTCGCCCAGGAAATATGCCACGGCCGTGGCTCCGAGGAGCACCAGCACCATGAAGTCATCCCATTGTTTCACAAGCAGCTTCAGTAAATGGGGCCGGTCCCGCGACGGGAGCCGGTTGGCTCCGAAATGCTCCCTCCGCTCTCGAACCTCCCAGGGCGCGAGCCCCCCGTCGGGATCCACGTCCCAGAATTCGAGAACCTCCTCCTGGCTCATTGCATGAAACATGGGGGCAGACACCTGGATCGCTCACTCCTCGTTCTCACCGGATTCGGTTGCCCCCCATAACGTATTCGTGTGCCGTTCCGGCTATGTGCCACCGTGCCAGGATGACACCGCACAACTAGTGTCTGCCAATTGCTCCGTCAATACCAGATAAGACACGGCCCCTCCCGGAGAAGGGACCGCGGAGACAGGTGTCCTCGTGATGGGAACTCAGGGGCACTGGTTCCTGCCGGCGGGAATCATACTCTCGCACGGCACGTCCATGTAGCATTTCGCGCACGGTGAATAGGGAAACCCATATTTGTGCGCCGCCGGCAATGGCCGCCGGAGGTGCTCTGCGCATCCCGCCCTGTCCTTGCCCTCTCGGGTCAGGGCTCCCGCGGGACAGCGATCGGCACACAGCCCACACGATCCGTCGCGGAACCAGAGACAGTACGAGCTGGGGGTGCTGTAAGCTCTGCCGGTGGGCTGAAGCTCGAGGGTGGTGACGACGCTTCCAAACCTACCGGCTGCCCCCCTGTCGGTGATGAGGCCCGCGTGCAGCCCGAAGGTGCCCAGCCCCGCCACGAAGGCGACGTGCCGCTCAGACCAGTTGCTTCTCATGTCGCGGACGCGGTAGGCGGAGGACAAGGCGGGTGCACCGCTGCAATAGCCGGCGTCTTGCAGAACCGAAACCAGCACCCGGCGCAGGCGGTTGTTGAACATCTCACCGTAGAACCGGGCGTAGAACCACTCCTCGGAGGCCGCCTCACCAGCCCGATTGCTCTCTCTCACCGCCTCGGTGAAGGGGAGGAAATAGGACACGACGCTTCGCGCATCGGTAACCCAGTCTGAAGGCACGGCGTGATCACCACCGGCCACGTCCTCCCGGCGGAGCTCATCGAACAGGGCGTCATCGGCGGCGGCGAATGCGATCAGCGGTTCGTCGTATATCTTGACCGTGCTCCCCGGCAGCTGGTTGCCCCTATCGGATTCAACGAAGGAAACAGCCGCCTGCCGGAGGTCTTCTCCCTGCATATTATCCACCTCTCTGGTACTGTGCGTGACGGTGTCCGTGTGGGTGCATTAAACAAGCATATATCATATCATTATCTTGTGATGAGTATACTACGATGGTTTTCAACAATGAAAGGAGGTTGAAGTGCGTTCTGAGCTAAAAGCTCCCACGGTTAAGCTGGGTTTGAACGGGCCAGATGTGTCCCGCCTGATCTTCGGCACCGAGCATATCATCGACCTAAAGCCCGAAGAAGGCGGTGCGCTCCTGGCCGAATCGTATCGAAGGTTCGGGATAAATCACTGGGATACCGCGCCCTCTTACGCCAGCCACCCCCAGGTAGCATCAGGACTCGAGCAGGCCGGGCGTGACAACATCATCGTCACCAGCAAGACTTCCGCATCGACACCGACAGAGGCTGACTCGGAGCTGGCTGAGATCCTGGACGAGCTGCGAACCGACTACCTTGACATCGCTTTTTTGCACAACGTGGCCACCGGGTACCTGGAGCGCCGGAGGGGCGCCCTGGAGCAGCTGGTTCGGGCCAAGCACGAGGGCACTGTCCTCCACGTCGGTCTATCCTCCCACTCTCCCGCCGTGCTCGCCGAGGCTGGGGCGATCGGGGAGGTGGAGATCGTGTGCGGAACCCTCAACCGCGATGGAAGCCGCATCAACGACGGCACCCTCGACGAGATGCTGTCCGCGCTGAAGGCCTGTTACGAGCAGGGCAAGGGCGTTTACGTGATCAAGATCCTCGGTCGGGGAGACCTGGTAGATGACGTGGAGGGGGCGATCCAGTACGTCTGCCGCTATCCCTTCATACACGCCTACAACATCGGCATGCGCACCCTCAGCGAAGTCGAGGAGAATCTGTCTCATCTCCTGGAGCACGCACCACCTATCAGCTGAGAAAGGGGTCGGCTCATGACCGATGCTCTGGTGGTCCTCAACAAGGACGAAGACACCGTCTCATACATCGATGCCGGCACCGGAGAGAACCTGGGGAAGATCGATGTGGACCGCAATCCCCACGAGGTCGCCGTGACGAGGGACGGCTCTCTCTCCTATGTGACTAACTCGGGTGGAGGCACCGTCTCGGTGCTTGACAACCGCAGTATCACCGAGCTGGAACGCCTTTCACATCCGCTGTTTAAGTTCCCGCACGGCGTGGGGCTCTCGAGCGATGAAAGTGAGCTGTTCGTGGCGGCTACACGCTCGAACCGGGTGTTCGTCATAGATACGAAGAACATGGAGGTCAGGGAGGTCATCGCCACCCATCAGAAAGCGACACACATGATCTACCTTGACCCGGACCGCACCAAGATCTACGTTGCCAACATAGGTTCGAACAACGTAACGATCATGGACGCTATGACACGCAAGATCATCACCCACCTCCCGGTCGGGGCGGGACCCGAGGGCGCGGCGGTTCACCCTGATGGTACGAGCCTGTACGTGGCGAACCAACACGACAACAACCTTCACGTGATCGATCTTGAGACATACGAAGTCACCGCCCGTCTGCGCCTGGGAACCTGTCCGATACGCATGGCGTTCTCTCCGGACGGCAGCTACGCCCTGGTGCCGAACCGGGAATCAAACGATCTGTCCATCATCGACACCGCCCGGCCGTGGGAGATAAAGAGGATTCCCACCGGGATATGGCCCGGGGGCACCGTGTTCAATGAGGATGGCTCAAATGCCTTCGTGGCGAACAACAAGACCAACGACATATCCGTGATTGACATGACCAACATGGTGGAGGTCGAACGCTATGCAGCTGGGATTCATCCCGACGGCATGGCTTACACGAAAATCTAAAGGAGGCATGACATCATGAAAGTCGGAATCATCAGGTGCGACACCCACAGCAGAAGCTGCCCCGCAGGCGGGTGCCTGCGCGCCGTGCGCGAAACAACCGCTCATTTCGAGGGGTACGATGAGGTAACCCTGGTGGGTCTTGATACCTGCGGTGGATGCTACCGCGGTAAGGGAGACCTGGTTAGTGAGAAGGCGGAGCGCCTCAAGAAGGCGGGGGCGCAGGCCGTTCACCTGGGCAACTGCATGGTCGGGCCCTGCCCTTACACGGATGTGTTCGCCGAGGCCGTGGAGGGAATCGGCCTCGAGGTCATCCGAGGTACACACTGACGCAACCCTCACCCCCGGCCGGAAGGAGGGGTCGGGGGTTCTTCTGTCACGGGTTTTTCGCCGCGCCGGCGATGGTGTTAGAATGACACGGGAGGTATTCACGTGGGTTTCGACGGGATAACCCTCAGGGCGGCCATCACCCAACTGCAGGATCTGGTCGGCGCGAAGGTCCAGAAGATTTATGAGACAGAGGCGAGCCGCGATCTGACCCTGCACCTGTACGGGGGCAGGAAGACCCACCGGCTGCTGCTGTCGGCCGACCGGCAGGCAGCCCGCCTCCACCTGACGCGACGCAGATATGCCCATCCTGATAAGCCGAGCAACTTCTGCATGACCCTCCGCAAGCACCTCACCTCCGCCGTCATCACCGCGGTATCACAGGTGGGCCTGGACCGCATAGCGAGAGTGCGCATCCGTTCGTACGACGATCTCGGCGGCACCCGTCATCTGGGCCTGGTGATCGAGACCATGGGCCGACACAGCAACATCCTGCTGCTCGATGAAGATGACGATGATCGGATACTCACAGCTCTCCGCTTCTCCTCGGCGGACCGCAACCCACACCGAACGGTCCTGCCCGGCCATCCCTACCGCCTCCCCCCTGCCAAGGACGCCATACCTCTCTCGGATGTTGCCGGCGACCTACTGCTCGAGAGCGCAGAGAAATCCGGCGAGTCAGCTCCCGCCTGGCTGTGGCTGGTGCGTACCGTGCACGGACCAGGACCCGAGGAAGCACGCCGCATTCTCCGACGTGTCGGAATTGATCCCGGGACGACTCCCCCCGCCGATCCGGAAAGCATCAGCGTCCTCTGCAAGGAGCTGCGCAGGTGTGCCCGGGTGGTCCGCGAAGAGAATTGGCGACCGTACATGGTGCTCGAGGAGGATCCAGGGTCACGCCTTCCCGATGTGAGCGCATACGGGGTCATCCCCGATACCGGCTGCAGGAGGGACCGGCGCCCCATGAGGAACGTATCGGTGCTCCTGGATGCGGTCTACGCACTGCAGGAGACTAAGACGAAGATGCAGCAGATGAAGGACGGGCTGATCAGGGATCTCCGCGCAGCCCTGGAATCGGCTGAACGCAAGCTGCAGAAGCAGCGGGATGATGTGACCGGTGCTAAAGACGCCGAGAGGCTGCGCCGGTTCGGTGAACTGCTCACCACCTACATGCACCAGGTGCGCCCCGGGACCTCCGAGGTGACCCTGCCCAACTACTACGACGAGGG
>PWUB01000326.1 GCA_003563755.1 Clostridia bacterium | reverse complement strand
GCATGGTCTTCGGGCTGGCCCCGCGCAGCTGGCTCGGTTCAATGTACAGCGGGGTAGCCAGCTTCGCGCTGGCCGACTCCGTCAGCATGCCGGCGATGTTGTGATAGGCGGTGATCCAGTGAAAACCCAGGTGCCCCCATCCGGGGAACTGGGCAGCATTGAGGATCCCCCTCTTGCCGGCCTCCTCGAGCCGGTACGCCATGTGAGCCCCGAACCAGGCGTGCTCCCTCCATATCAGCGGATCGGCGTGGGGATGTATCGGATCGCAGTACGGGGCTACGTAAAAGCGGGCCCCGTAGCTTCCCATGTGATGGTGATCCATGTAAGCCTGGGGCCTGAACTGCCGGAACAGGATCTGCCCCACGAACTGTGACTCGGGGATGTTCAGCATGAACGCATCCCGGTTGTTGTCGTGTCCCGCGTACTTGTGATACAGCCAGGGCAGGCGGCATCCCTCGTATTCGGTCCCCAGGTACTGCCGGTACCAATCAGTCACCATGATCTGGCCGTCCGGATTGAAGCTGGGCACCATCAAAAAGACGACGTTTTCCAGTATGCGCTGGATCTCCTCGGACTCGCCCGAGAGCAGGTCGTGGGCCAGCTCCGGGGACATCTGGGTTCCACCGATCTCGGTGGCATGCATGCTCATGGTCTGACACACGAACGCACGGCCCTCCCGGACGAGTTCGCGGGCTGCTTCCTCGGTCAACCCACGGGGGTCGCTGATCTGCGCGTTAACACGCCGGAGGTGGTCCAGATCGTTCAGGTTGTCGGGTGCCGAAATCACGGCCAACAAGAACCTGTTGCCCTCGGTCGTCTCGCCCATGTCGATGACGTTGATCCTATCCGATTCCGCATCCAGCCGGCGGAAATATTTCACTATCTCATCCCAGCGGGCGATCTCGCGATCACTACCCATCCGGTATCCGAAGAACTCCTCCGGTGACGTCACGTAAGGCATTTCAACGACCTCCCCTTCCGTTTTCGTATCAGAGCTCTGTCGTGGCTCAGCCTGCACCATTCGAACCCTTTGACACCGCCCATCCCATACCTGCACACAACTCCCAATCCCGGAGGCGGGGTAGCACATCCACCGCCGGGCACAATAGTCCGCGGGTGGTTGATGACATCATGTTTCTACCTGAGCGCGTGTACTACGAGGCCGAGGCGGCCCAACACCCGCGGGGCAGGAAGATCCTCGCCCGGCTCCGGGACGTGGGTGTGACGGAGATGAGGGAGGTTCCCTCTCACAACCGGGTCACAGGCATCCCGGGCCGTACCCCCCAGGAGGCGTACCGGTGCGGCAAGCGCACCCTGGTGGTGGGATTGAGGAAGTCACTGGACTTTCAGACCTGCCGTCCGTCCGCCCACTACCAGCTCCCCCTGGTGACGGGCTGCCCGGGCATGTGCGAGTACTGCTACCTGGCCACCAGGTTCGGCAAGAAGCCCTATGTCAGAGTGTACGTGAACACTGACGAGATCCTGGAGCGCGCCCTCAAGTACACCGAGGAACGGAGCCCGGAGGGGACCTCCTTCGAGGGGGCAGCGGTCTCCGATCCCATCCCCACGGAGAGATATACCGGGGCCCTGCAGCAGACGGTGGAATTCGCACGCGCTCATCCCCGCATGAGCTTTCGATTTGTGACCAAGTACACGGAGGTTGGATTCCTCCGCGACCTGGACCATGGCGGCAGGACCCACGTTCGCTTCAGCGTGAACACCGACGATGCCA
The DNA here is from genome assembly GCA_003563755.1 of Clostridia bacterium. The sequence goes on along the minus strand of PWUB01000326.1, from coordinate 1,825 downwards.
TAGGCCGGTTCGAACACCTGACACCGTCACTCGAAGAGAGATTGAGGGCGGCCTCTCGAGTCCGCCGGGCGGGGTATCCGGTGGGTATATTGATCGCGCCGGTGTTCGCCGACGATGGTTGGAAAGAGAGGTACGGCGAGCTCCTGCGGCGCGTCTCTGCAGCCCTGGACACCCGGGGCTGCACCGTGGAGATCATCACCCACCGCTACACCGCCGCGGCGCGGTCCCGCATCCGGGAAGTGTTCACCAGTACGTCCCTGGACATGGACGACGAGGCCCGCCGCTACCGCCGCGGCCAGTTCGGATACGGCAAGTACGTGTACCCGGATGAAGTGATGAAGGAGATTAAGAGCTGGTTCGCGGAAAGGGTTCCGGAGGACATGCCCGGCGCGGAGGTCGAGTACGTGGTGTGACCTGTCTCATTCCGTCTCCCCGTACAGCCAGTCGTAGATGTGCCGGGTGTTGCGCACCCGGGTGATGTACTGGCGGGTCTCGATGAAGGCGACGGACGTGGGAAAGCCGAGAGGGTCCCGCCCCAGGGGAGAGTCAACCCAGCGCTGCACGTTCCCGGGTCCCGCGTTGTAGGCGGCGAGGGCCCGGTCAATGTCCCCGGCGAACATGTCCAGCATCGCCCGCAGGTAGAAGGCACCGAACCGGATGTTCGTCTCGGGGCAGAACAGGTCCTCCCTCTCGAACTGCACACCCTTTCGGGACGCGATATCCCTGCCGGTGGCGGGCATGACCTGCATGAGGCCGCACGCCCCCGCCCACGACACCACCGCCGGCCTGAACATGCTCTCCTCGCGCATCACCGCGAGCACCAGGTGAGGCTGCAGCCGGTAGTCGCCGCTCGCCTCCCACACCAGCTCGGGGTACGGGCGCGGGTAGGCCAGCCGGTAGGTCCGGCGGCACCGGTGTTCCCGCAGCACCCGTATTCCCAGCATAGCCGCCGAGAAGAACCGCTCCTCCTCCAGGTGCCACTCGCCGAGGGCCAACAGCTCCGCCGGTTCCCCGAAGTCCCGGGCTATGGCCAGCTCCAGCTCGGCCAGCTCCGCCCGCCCGGTATCCTGGTACGCCAGCATCCTGGCCAGGAAGGTGTCTCTTTCGGGCTCGAGTTCCTCCCCCTCCTCCCACTCCGGCTCAAGATCCAGCCGGACCATCCAGGCCGGGTACTCCCTCAATATATCCAGCATCTCGCCGGCGCGGGGGTCGCCCGCCCGCTCCAGGAGGACGTGGGCGCGAAAGGCAGCATCGTCCCTCGGTGCTCCAGCTTCACCGCTCAACTCGAGGTATACAGCGAGGGCATCCGCAGACCTGCCCAGCTGCTCCAGCATCCGTGCCCCACTCCACCGCGCCTCGACTCCCGGGGACCCGATGAAGGCCTCCGCCGCCTCCTGCAGGCGGCCCTGTCTCTGGAGGATAATGCCGCGGCGGTGGCTGCCCCCAGGACCCAGCTCTTCGTATATCTCCAGGGCCTCCCCGTACCTTCCGGCAGCCTCCAGGCAGCGCGCGTACCACCACCTCATATCCTCATCCTCGGGATGCTGCTGCAGGTAGGAGCCCAGCCACTGCTGTGCCTCACCGTATTTCTCCTCACCGAGCAGGGCACGTGCATACAGGCGGACCCACTCAGTATCCGGCTCTTCGGGAGCGGGCTCGAGCACCGCCCGGGAGCTATCCCAGAGTCGGCGGTCATTGAGGTCGGCGGCGAGGGTTAAGGGGTCAGGGGCCAGCATCCCAACGACCTCTAAGACCTCGGCGTCGGGGAGCAGCTGCAGGTAGTGTTCGTAGGCCTCCTGGTGGCGACCGGTGTCGGCCAGGTGAT
>PWUB01000259.1 GCA_003563755.1 Clostridia bacterium | reverse complement strand
GTTCAGGGGCAGGTGCGGTCCGTGCTCTTTCAGGACGGCCCCGAGCGGTATCGCCACGGCACGGTAGACATCAAAGGCCTGCCTCGCTTCCTGCCAGGTGAGCTCTTCCAGGAAGACGCCTTCCACCCTGTAGCCTCCTTTTCAGCCGGCCTTATATCCGCCGGCACTTCGCAATAATTGTCCCACGTTGGAGCTTCTCCAGCAGGCAGTGGATTCCTGTTGCCGGTCATCTCGCATGCTGCGTCGTCCCTTCACCGGCGGAGGAGTTGACCGCAGAGGCATAATTTGTTTATCCTAATGCCTGGTGGAAACATCCTGTGATGAGGGCGTGATGAATTGGATACATGGAAGTATTATGCCATTACCCACCGCTACCACACAGTGTGCAACCCCATGAGCGTTGATAAGATGGAGGGGGCATGCGACCTGCTCACGCTGTCCGCCGGATCACGGGTTCTGGATGTCGGTTGCGGCAAGGCCGAACTGCTGGTGAGACTGGCAGAGCGATACGACATCTCCGGTGTCGGTGTTGACTTATCGCCTTACGCGGTGCGCGACGCCAGGGACAAGCACTCGAGGCGGGCACCCGGCGCGGACCTGCAGTTCATCTGTCAGGATGCAGCCGAGTACAGGCCTGATGAGCTGCAGCGGTTCAACCTCACCATGTGCATGGGTGCGTCGTGGATATGGAAGGGGTACCGCGGTACGCTGTTGGCCCTGGGAGAGATGACGGCGCCGAACGGATGGGTCCTGGTCGGAGAACCGTTCTGGAGGAAGGAGCCGCCCCAGGAGTATTTGGATGCGGCCGGCATCCGCCGCGAGGATTCCAGCACCCATCACGGCAATGTCCGCGTGGGTGAAGAGGTGGGTCTCATCTTTGCCTACACCGTCGTGAGCAGCCGGGATGACTGGGATCGGTACGAGGGGCTCCAATGGTACGCTGCAGGGGAGTATGCTCGCCGCAGGCCTGATGATCCGGACGTGGGGGAGATCCTTGCGCGCTGCACGCGTTCCCGGGACACCTACCTACGCTGGGGTCGTGACTACAAGGGCTGGGCACTCTACCTATTCCGTAAGCCCTGACGACTTCCTTGCCGGGACCGGCTCCCCCTTGAAGGCTCAGAGCGGGCATGGTCCTGGTGATCTTGCATCCCTGGCCCGGGGAGCTACAGGCCGCTCTGCCGTTCCCGCATTGATCCCTGCCGCCACCGCGAACCGTGACCCGGCGGAAGGTGTGGGTCTGCTCGGAGGAAACGGAGGGTGAACAGGGAAAGCCCCTATACACAAACCCCGGAGAGGAGCACCTCCTTATCCTTCGGGCGAACGGGGAGGCACACCTACCATGCAGACTCTGAGACTATCCGATCACTATCTTCTGACGACCATCTCCTCGCCTGCGGTCTCACCGGATGGAGCCCAGGTGGCCTATCAGCTGCAGGGGCACTTTGTGGAGACCAACAGGACTTACACCCAGCTGTGGCTGGCCGACACCGATGGTGCGCGCAAACCGCACCGCATCACCGGGCAGAGCACCGGTGATAGGTCTCCCGCCTGGTCGCCGGACGGAAGATACCTGGCCTTTCTGTCCACCCGTGAATGGGAACCGGCGGCGAAGCGGGAGTTCCGGCTGCAGCGTCAGCAGCTGGACCTGCCCAGCACGGATGCTTCCGGGCGGCCCCAGGTATGGGTCCTGGATGTGCATAGGGGAGGGGAGCCCCGGCAGCTGACTCGCCGCTCCGAGGGGGTTTCGGAGTTTCACTGGGCCCCCGACGGCAGCAGCATAGTATTTTCGTCACGGGCGCCCACCCCCCGGCAGGAGGCATATCTGGCGAGCATTCGGGGGCAGTTGTATGACGGTGATCGGGGCGCGCTGGTCATTGACCGAATCCAGCACAAGCGCGACGGCCTCGGCTACCTTGACGATGTGAGAACCCACCTCTTCGTTGTCGATACGGCGTGGGGAGAGAGTCGACAGCTCACCTGGGGTCCCTGTGACGAGCGACATCCCCGCTGGTCGCCGGACGGGCGCTGGATCGCCTTCGTCTCCAACCGTACCGGTGACGCCGACAACAACCTGCGCACCGACCTGTGGGTCATATCCCCCGACGGCGACAGGGTCCAGCGGCTCACCCGGGGTGACCTAGGCGTCTCCTTTCCCCGGTGGTCCCCGGATTCCGCCCGCCTGGCTTTCGTCTCCTCTTTACAACCGGAAAGCGGATATGCGGTGAAGCACCTCATGTGCGTCGAGGCTCAGCGGGGGGAGGACATCGGCGATTTGGCAGGCTGCGTCGGCGAGGGCTGGTCCTGCATCGGGGGCGTCGTGCCTGACGAAGTAGAGTGTGATCCTGTACTGGAGGCGAGGGTATACCCAGAGCCCCTCCGCACCACGGGGGCCGACATCCTCACTGAGCATCTCGACCGTCCCGTGATGGGACCACCGGTCTGGTTGGATGAGCACCGACTGCTGGCCACAGCCGGAGATCGTGGGCAGACCCGGCTGCTGCTGGCCGGACCCGGGATGCACGCGGGCTTCGTCTTCCCCGCCGAGGAGGATCGACTGTGCACCTGCGCCCGGGGGACGCTCGCTGCGGCCGGCCAGGCGGTGGTGGTAGGTGTGGACCGTGCACAAACGGGAGAGCAACTATATCGTCTCTCCGAGGATCTCACGGCAAGCCAGCGCCTCACCCCGTGCTCCGAGGTGCCCCTGGAGCGTCGCACCGGACAGCAGCGCTGGATCCAGTTTGCAAACTCCCATGGTGAGCCTGTGGAGGGACTGCTGACTCTACCCGCAGTTTCAACTGCGGGTGAGGGTCCCGCACCGATGATCTTGCAGATCCACGGCGGCCCCATGTCTTACGATGCTCCCGGGTTCCGATTCGATGAGCAGTACTGGGCGGGTCTCGGCTATGTCGTACTGAGGGTCAACTTCCGCGGTTCTACATCATACGGCGAGGAGTTTACCCGGGCCATCCAGGGAGACTGGGGGCCGCGCGAATACGATGACCTGATGTCCGGCGTGAGGGCCGCGGTGGACCTGGAGATCGCGGATCCCGGGCTTCTTTTCTGCACGGGATTCTCCTACGGAGGTATCATGACCAACTGGGCGGTGGGACACAGCGACTGCTTCCGGGCAGCTGCCAGTGAACACGGAAAGTGGGACTACGTCGGCGCCTTCGGTACGGATGATATGCACCTGCGCAGACAGGATGATCTGGGAATGCCGTGGCATAATCCGGGAGCCTACCGCCGCATCTCGCCCATGACTTTTGCGACCGGGATCAGGACCCCCGTGCTGATCACTGCCGGGGAACACGACTGGCGGTGTCCGCTGAACCAGGGGGAGCAGCTGTATCTGTCGTTGAAAAAGCGCGGTGTTCCCACCCGCCTCGTGATATACCAGGGTGAACACCACAGTAAGACCAGGCCGCGGCGGGCAGTTGACCGGATCCGGCGTATCTGCGAGTGGTTCGAGAGGTACGGCGGCATAACCCTGGATGATGACTCCGAGCTGGGATATCCTGATCCCGACCCGGAGGACCGTACGTAGACGTAGGCGGAAGGATCCGTCC
>PWUB01000342.1 GCA_003563755.1 Clostridia bacterium | reverse complement strand
GCCACCGAATTGCTCCTCTGGTCCCCCCGGACCAGGGCCCGCTGCGTCATCGACAGGCCGGGCACGACCTCCCGGCCGTCCACTATGACGGCCTCCGGCCGGATGAGCAGCCTCTCGACCGCCCTCTCCATGGCAGAGAAATTGGCCGCCCTGATGCCGATCTCGTCAATGGCCGATGCCGAGCGACAGGCGAGTCCTATGGCCAGGGCCCTCCGGCAGACCTGCTCATACACCAGGTCTCTCTGCCCCCGGGTGAGACGCTTGCTGTCATTGAGCCCCGGGATCAGGCAGCCGAGGGGCAGGATGACCGCAGCCGCTGTCACCGGTCCAGCCAGGGGCCCGCGTCCCGTCTCGTCGAGACCGGCCACGGGCACTCGAGGCGCCCCGAGGGCGCGTTCGACGGTGTAGTTTTGCCGCAGACGGCGGCACTCGGCGAGCCATCGCAACCGCTCGCTCTCGTGCAGATCCGCCCAGGTTCTCCCCGGGCAGGCCAGCACCTGGCGCAGCCTATGGATTGACCGGGGCATCGCGGGTCACCCCCGGAAAGGAAAAGGAACCTGGAGGCCAGAAGACCAACAGGACCCTGCCCTGAATCTGATCCAATGGGACCGGGCCAAAGATGCGACTGTCAGAGCTTCTGGGCCGGTTGTCGCCCATGACAAAGACCGCCCCCGGAGGGACCTTCACCGGAGGGAAGACCTCCCAGTCGCGATGCGTCACATATTGCTCCGGGGTGGGGACGCCGTTTATGTGCACCACTCCGTCCTTCATCTCAATCAGCTCTCCGGCGGTGGCCACAATCCGCTTGACCAGGGTCTCCGCCTCGTTTTCCCTCAGCCCAAACACAATCATCTCTTCGCGTTCCGGCTGGCGGAGATGATAGATGAAGCGGTTGACCAGGACCCTGTCGCCATCCTGAAGGGTCTGGGCCATGGAATCCCCCTCCACCAGGAAGGTGGTGAAGAGAAAGGTGCGAATCAGCAGGGTCAGTATGAGGGCCGTGACCAGGATGTTGAGGATCTCCCGGGCCAGGCTTCGGGGCCCGCGGCCAGGATCCACCCCCTGCAGATCGGTGTTCACCGAATGCACCCTGCCGGACACTGCTAGCGTTTTTCCCGTATGCGGGCCGCCTTGCCCTTGCGCTTCCTGAGGTAGTACAGCTTGGCGCGGCGAACCCGTCCCCGGCGGACGATCCCAATGCTGCTGATCCTGGGAGAGTGAACCGAGAAGGTCCGCTCGACTCCCACGCCGTAGCTGACCTTTCTGACGGTGAAGGTCTCATTGATGCCGGCCCCCTGCCGCCGGATGACCGTTCCCTCGAAGGCCTGGACCCGCTCCCGGCCGCCCTCCGTGACCCGGACGCTGACCACCACATGGTCGCCGGCACCAAAATCGGGTAGATCATCGCGCAGCTGTTCGCCCTCAATCATTCGAATCTGCTCTGACATTGTCTGTCCTCCTCCCACTTCAATGCCACACGGACACTATCATACTGTCACCTGCCGCGACGACACAACAGCTCGGGCCTTCGCATCTGCGTACGTTTGCGGGATTGGCCCGCGCGCCACCGGTCCACGGCACCGTGATCACCCGAACACAGAACATCCGGCACCCTCAGACCCCGGTATTCCCTGGGCCGGGTGTACTGGGGTCCCTCCAGCACTCCTCCGGCGAAGGAATCATCAGCGACGGACTCCGGATCGCCGACCACCCCGGGAACCAGACGGCTCACCGCATCGACGACAGCCAGGGCCGCGATCTCGCCTCCAGACAGGACAAAATCCCCCAGGGACACTTCGTGGGTGACCGCCCACTGCCTGACCCTCTCGTCAACCCCCTCGTAACGGGGGCAAAGGATCACCAGGTGGGCCTCGGCGGACATCTCCTGGCACAACGGGTGCGTCAACCTCCGGCCCTGGGGCGTCATCAACAGCACCCGGCTCGCGGCCGGATCGGGACTCTGCGAGAGGCAGTGCTCGACGGCCCGGAAAAAGGGTTCCGGCTTCATGACCATGCCGGGTCCGCCTCCGTAGGGAGGTTCGTCGGTGACCCGATGTCGATCACAGGTGAAGTCGCGGAGATCGTGCACCCGGATCCGCACCAGGCCCTCCTCCCGCGCGCGGCCCAACACCCCGGTGCGCAGGGGTCCATCCAGCATCTCGGGGAATATGCTCAGCAGGTCGATCAGCACTTCAGATCCCTCAGTCCCCGGAGCAGGGCCACCTCGATCACCTTCGCCTGCAGGTCCACCCGGATCAGCAGCTCCCTGGCCGCCGGTATCATCCATCTTCCCTCCTCCGAATCGACCATCAGCACATCCACACCCCCCGTGCGCAGGACACCGTCGATGGTGCCCAGGTCCTCCCCGGCGCTGCTGAGCAGGCGGCAGCCGATGAGGTCATCCTCGTAGTAGGTCCCGGGGTCCAGGGGGGGCAACTCCTCCCGGTCCACCTCCACCTGGCATCCGCGAAACTCCCCGGCCGCGCTTCTGTCACCTACCCCCTCAACCCTGAGGAGGACATCCCCCTTGTGCCACCGCAGGCCCGTCACGCACCTCTGCGTGGCCTCACCGTCCAGGGCAAAGAAGACGGGGCCGGTGCGAAAAATCCCCTCATCCTCCCTGGCATGGGGCCGGACGACCAGCTCGCCCCTCTTTCCATGGGGACGGACCACCCAACCAATGACCATCCTATCCTTCTCCGTCGATTCTGCCACTGCGGATCTGCACCACCTTGCCGTCCTCGATCACGACGGCAGCGTTCATGAGCCTGTCCCACGACATCCCGACAGCGACCACCGCCTCTGCTTCCACGGTGCCCTGCTGCACCAGCTGGCCATCCTGCAGGTCACCCAGTTTGCGGATCCGGGCCCGGAGCTCGGCCCTTCGTTTCTCCCGGACCGCCCGCTCCCGGCGAAGGACCTGGCGTAGATCGGCGGCCCCGGAGGGATCCCCCTTCTCCTTATCCTTCTCCCAACGCTGGCCCTGCAGGTCCAGCTGCTGCAGCTCAGCCTCCAGGCGCTGGATCTCTCGCTGAGAGCGCTGCCTCACTTTCTGTCTGAAACCCTCCGTCACCCGCACCAGCACCCTGACCGGCCTGGTGACGATCAGCGACTCCACCGGCATCACCCCTGCTCACTCTAGTATCTCCACCTCAACTCGCTTGCCCGACCTGGCAGCCGCGGCCTTGGCGACGGTGCGTATGGCGTGCACGATGCGTCCTCGCCTGCCGATGATCTTGCCGATGTCGTCCGGGGCCACGCTGATCTCAATGATGGCGGATCTCTCTCCCGTCACCTCGCTCACATCCACAGCCTCCGGTTCATCCACCAGGGATCGGGCAATGTACTTCACCAGCTCAGAAACAGCCATGTCCGCCGGTCACTTCCCTTCAGGATGATGGACTGACCCCCGTCAGGAGGTCTCAGCCTCCTCGCTGCCCTCGCCCACAAGCTCAAAGGCGATCGGGCTCTCCTCCTCGCCCTCCGGCGCCTGGAACCCGCCGATGATCCGGGCCCGCCGGAGCAGATCCCTGACCGTCTCCGAGGGCTTGGCGCCCTGGTTGAGCCAGTG
>PWUB01000108.1 GCA_003563755.1 Clostridia bacterium | reverse complement strand
CCGGGCTCCAGCTCGTCGGGGAAATCCGGCGGTATCTCAAGGTAGCGGAGGGTCTCCTGCACCACGGCCTGAAAGACCGGTGCTGCCACCACGCCGCCGTAGGTTACGCCAGCGGGTTCATCCAGGGCCACGTAGCAGACCACGACGGGATCACCGGCGGGAGCGAAGCCGGTGAAGGAGGCCACGCTTCGGTCCCTCGCCACGCGCCCATCCACGGTTTTCTGAGCGGTACCCGTCTTTCCAGCCACCAGGTAACCGGGTATCTGGGCCCGACTGCCCGTACCGTCCTCGACGGTCTGAACCATCAGTTCACGGATGACATCGGCGGTGGAGGTGGAGATCACCCGCCTCATCACCTCGCTGGCTGTGTGCTCAAGGACACCCGTCTGGGCACACTCGATAGCGTCGACCACCTGGGGACGCATCAGGTAACCGCCGTTGGCTATCGCGGAGATGGCGCTTATCATCTGGATCGGCGTGGTGGTCAGTGTCTGTCCGAAGGCCATGACTGCCAGGTCAACGGGTCGGGCAGCGTCCTCGGGCGGGTAAAGCCCCTCCGCCTCCCCGGGCAGTTTGATCCCGGTGGGCTCCTGGAAGCCGAAGGCGCGCAGGTACCGGTAGAAGGAACCCATTCCCAGGTTCTGAGCCGTCTTCACGAAGATGACGTTGGCGGACCGGGTGAACCCCTCTCGGAAATCGGTGCTTCCCAGTCCCTGTCGGTTCCAATTGTGGATCACGGCCCCCGGAACCCTGACGTAGCCGGGATCATAGAACGGGCTCTGCGGCGACACGACGCCCTCCTCCACGGCGGCGGCGGCGGTGATAGGCTTGAAGACCGATCCGGGATGCTGGGTATCGCTGATGATCGGGTTGCGCCACAGGACGGGAGGCACCTCCGACCATCGATTGAGATCATAGGTGGGATAAGAGGCCATGGCCAGCACACGGCCGGAACTGGGCTCCATGAGCAGTATCTGACCTCCCTCAGCGCCGGTCTCGATGACCGCCCTGGCCAGTTCCCGCTCCGCCACGTACTGAATGACCTCATCTATGGACAGGTAAATGTGATTGCCCTGCACAGGAGGAACATGGTGATAGACGGCCTGGGGGATCTCCCTTCCCTCTGCATCGAATTCCATCGATATGCTGCCGGGTTCACCCCGAAGCACGTGATCCCAGGCGTGTTCAATTCCCTCCAGACCCTGGCTGTCGAGACCGGCAAAGCCCAGCAGCTGGGCAGCCAGGCTGCCCTTCGGGTAGAAGCGTTCGCTCTCCTTGGTGAAATACAGCCCGGAGAGCCCGAGGTCACGTACGGCATCAGACATATCCTGCGACAGTTTTCTCTTTATCCATACGAAGGAGGCGCTCCGGGCCAGACGGTCCCCCAGCACGCCCTCATCCATGCCCAGAACCGGTGAAAGCAGTGTTGCCCAGCGCTCCGGATCTCGAACCTCAGCAGGGACGGCGTAGAGCGAGTCGACATCGACGCTGACGGCCAGTTCACGACCCTCGGAATCCATGATGACACCCCGGCGCGGCTGGATCTGGATTTCCCTGGTCCTGGCCTCGACGGCCGCCTCACTGAGTTCCTCGCCTCGAACCATCTGGAGCCAACCGACCCGGGCGCTCAGAACTACAAGCAAGAAAACGAAAACCACCAGGCCGTGCAATATGCGGCCCCGCATCCTCATGCTTGGTGGTCTCATGGATCGCACGCGCCTCCCATGTATTTGATTCATAATTGCATGGTATCGTTATCGTGAACTCGCCCTGACGGGAGGTGCACCGCGAAGCCATCTCAGGAACCACGCACCCACGTCAGCCAGGCTCACCCCGTCTATCGCCTCCCGCTCGGGTGCTTGCAGGTGCAGCACCACCCTGCGAGTGTTCGAACCGTCGTCACCCGCGCCAGCATCGCCCGCCGCCCTTTCTCCCGGGACACCCGTTTGGGCCGCAGGATCAGTCATCTCGGCAAAAGCCTGCGGGGCCGCACGTTCTGCGGGAATCATTCCTAACTCCGCCTCAGCGATGTCTGCGATCCGACCCGGTGCCGCCAGTGCGGCAACCTGGGTCTTCAGGTGACCGGTGCGTGCCTGGGCCTCCCTCAGCTCCCCGCGCAGCAGGGCCAGTTCGAACCCGAGGTTGCCTATCAGGGTCTGCGTCACCACCAGCCCGAGGCCGAGAAGGAAGATAACAACGGTCGCTGTGATGATGTGAACCCACGATACGATGGTTCTTGTCTCTCGACTCGGCTGTTTTCCGCCATCAGCAGCCCGAACCTCGGCCCGCCGATGGGTCCTGTGACCGCGCTCGCCGCTCTGCCTGTTCAGCTGCTCCGCCGTCACTGCCATTTTACTCTTGACCCCCACTCTGTATAACTTCGATACCCTTTCCTCATAATGTCACAGCTTCTCAACGGCCCTCAGCCTGGCCGCAGACGAACGCGGATTGGATGCTATCTCTTCCTCGGACGGCCTCACCGGTCTGCGAGTCAGATCCCGCACCACGGGTCCCTCGCACCTGCAGACGGGAATCTCTATGGGGCACCTGCACTCTCTGGCCAGATCACGGAAGACTCGCTTCACCGGGCGATCCTCCAGGGAGTGAAAGGATATGACCACCAGCCTTGCCCCCTCCCTGAGGAGTCCGATGAGTTCCCTGAGGGTGTCCTCCAGTCTCTCCAGCTCGCCGTTGACGGCGATCCGCAGTGCCTGAAACGTCCTCCTGGCCGGATGCCCTCCGCCCCTGCGGGCCGCGGCCGGTACGGCGTCGCGGATGGTCCCAACCAGATCACCGGCGGTTTGAAAGGGTGATTGCTGCCTCCTATCAACCACGAACTCGGCGATGCGGGCGGCCCATCTCTCCTCCCCGTAGTCGCGGAGAATGCGCCGGATCTCCCTTCGTGAATACCCGTTCAGAATGTCCGCAGCGGTGGTGTCCGCATTGGGGTTCATCCTCATGTCGAGGGGCGAATCGGGATGTCGGTAGCTGAAGCCCCGCTCCGGGGTGTCCAGCTGATGAGAACTAACCCCGAGATCGAGGATGCAGCCATCGATACCGTCCATGCCCCGCTCCGCCAATATCTCCGACAGGGACCTGAAGTTTCCGTGGATCAGCTCCACTTCAGGCTCAACCCCGGCGAGGACCGCGGCGCTGTGCTGCAGCGCTTCTGGATCCAGATCCATGCCGATCAACCTATCCTCGCGAGAAAGCGTCCTCGCCAGCGCCCGTGCGTGTCCTCCACCACCGACGGTACCGTCCACGAAGACTCCCCCGCGCTCCGGCTTGAGGTAGCAGATAACCTCATCCACCATGATGGGTTCGTGAAAATCCCGGTGGTTCATCATCAGAACAGGTCCATGTCCGTGAGTTTTTCCGCCATCTCCTCGTAACTGTCCTCGGCATCCTCCCTGAACTCGGACCATTTCTCGCTGCTCCATATCTCGATGCGGTTGCCCACGCCGATGACGATCGCCTCCCGGTTGAGCTGCCCGTAGTCTCTGAGCGTCGGTGGAATGACCGTTCGTCCCTGGCCGTCACAGCTGCATTCCGACGCTCCTGAGAAGAAGAACCGCACGAAGGATCTGACCTCGGACCTGGTGAACGGAAGCTCCTTGAGGTTCTCGGTGAGTGCACTCCATTCTCCCTCGGGATAGACGAAGAGACAGCGATCCAGGCCCTTTGTGATGATGAATCCGTCCCCCAATTCCTCGCGAAAACGTGCGGGGATGATTATGCGGCCCTTGTCATCTATGTTGTGCCGAAACTCTCCCATAAACATCCCGGCGCCGCCTCCGATCCTCGTCAATCTGGGTCTGGTCATCCCTCGGTTCCCCGCTATCCTCCACTTCGCTCCACTCTCCACCCACGTTATGTATTCGTCGCTCCACCCGGATCTCCTTCTTGGAAAAGGGGAAATTCCAAAAATCGCGAAGAATCAGCGGGCATGGGGTCGAACTAGGGAGAATGAAATCGTAGATATGGGGTAAAAACGGACTTGGTGTGGTTGCGTGTGCCCTGATCCGTCAGGGCGTCTGCCGGAGCATCCACGCCTCGACTAGCTCAGCAGCTCGTTGTTCTGGGGTGTCACGAACTGCATCTATCCACCGGATATCGGGATCCTTCCGGAACCAGGTCAGCTGACGCTTGGCGAAACGCCTCGTGTTCCTCTTGATGCTTTCAATGCACTGGTCGAGTTGCACCTCTCCCCGGAGGTAAGCGACGGTCTCACGGTAGCCGAGAGCCCTGGCGGCGGTCGGACTCAAGCTACCGTGGCTGTCCAGCAGGCTCCGGACCTCCTCGATGAGGCCGTGTTCTACCATCATGTCGACGCGGCGGTCTATCCTATCGTACAGGACCCCCCGGTCCATCCGCAGCCCGATCTTGAGAGCATCGTACACGGGCTCACGGGATGTCCTCCTCCGCCACTCGGTCATCGTGGTTTCCGTCTTTGCGAAAACCTCCAGCGCCCTGATGATCCTCTTGACATCGTTGGGATGGATCCTTTCTGCGCTCCCGGGGTCCACATCCTCCAGCTGCCGATGGAGCACCCGGGAGCCCCTGTTTTCGACTACCCGCTTCAGACGCTTTCTGAGTTCGTGGTCGGCGGGCAACTCCGCCAGGGGAAAGTCGTACAGTAATACCCTGACATAAAGGGCCGTCCCTCCCACCACTATGGGGAGGCATCCCCGTGACGAGATCTGTGCGAGTGCTTCCCTGGCGAGCTCCTTGAAACGTCCAGCGCTGAAGGGCTCCGTGGGCGGGATGATGTTGATCAGGTGGTGGGAAACACCCCCCATCTCCCCGGGGGTCGGGGTCGCCGTCCCCACATCCATGCCACAGTACACCTGCATGGAATCGGCGGATACGATCTCTCCACCGAAACGCCGTGCCAGATCGACTCCCAGGCCCGTCTTACCTACGGCCGTCGGACCGAGGATCACCACTATACGTTGTCGCCCCTCTGACACTGACCACACACCTCCTTCACCCTCAGCGCCTGTGAAACATCCTCTCGATTTCCCCCAGGGTGATCAGGACCACCGTGGGTCGTCCGTGGGGACAGGTACAGGCCCCCTGCATCTCCCCAAGCTCGGCGAACAGGTGCTTCATCTCAGGGACGCTGAGCCTGTCGCCGGCTCTGACCGCTGCCCGGCAGGAGGCCGCTGCCAGGGCAACCGCCTCATCGGCAGAAACGGAGGCTCCCACCTCGCTCACCGCCCGGAGCATCTCCCTGAGGACCTCCGAGGAGGGTGGTGCGTCCAGATGGGCGGGAACGCCCCTGACGATGAGCGTGCCTGCACCGAAAGGCTGCACGTCGAAACCCATACCTACAAGGCGCTGGGAGTATCGGTCCCACATCTCCTGTTCGTCGGGTTCAAGCTCACATGCCTGGGGCACAGCGAGTCCCTGGGACGGGGCATCGCCCCGGCGGGCCGCCTCCCGGGCCCGTTCGTAGTATAGTCTCTCACAGGCGGCGTGCTGATCCACCAGGTACAGGCCATCGGGTCCCCGTGCGACGATGTAGGTCTTCTCCACCTGTCCCAGGGGCTCCAGGAGGCCGAAGGGGATGCCCGGGCCACCCGTATCACCCTCACCGGCGTGTCCCGACAGGTACCTCAGCTGGGATTCCCCCACCCTACTGGCGGCTGGGTGCTGGGGTGCCAGGGTGCCGGATGGGCGTCGATCCCCGTCGGCCGTCTCCCAGCGGGGGCCGGGCATACCCACCAGGGCGGCACGTACCAGCTCGTGTATCCATCCCAAAAGCTCCCGTTCATCCTCAATGCGGATCTCTCGCTTGGCGGGGTGAACGTTGGCGTCTATCCTGCGTGGGGACACCGAAACCACCACCACCACGAAGGGATACCGACCGCGATCTAAGAAACCTTCATAGGCACGGTCCAGCACCGCGGTGACACCCGGGTGCCTCACCCCTCTTCCGTTTACCAGGAGGTACTGGCGGTCCCGCCGGCTCCTGGCGAGGGCGGGAGTTGCAGCGAACCCTCTCACGACCCCGTCAGCCCCGCCGAAAGGAAGCATCTCAGAAACCACGTCGGCCCCGAACAATTCCACCAGGCACTGTTTCAAGTCACCGCTCCCGCTCGTCATCAGGACCTCGTCTCCCTCGCGAAGCAGGCGGAGGGCGACGTGGGTATGAGCGAGAGCGAGCTCGCGTACGACCCCCGTGATCCTGCCCATCTCGGTCCGCACGGTGCGGAGATGCTTCTTCCTGGCGGGGGGGTTGAAGAACAGGTTCCTCACCTCGACCCGGGTGCCCTGGGGGCCGCCCTTGATCACGGGTCCGGTCTTTTCTCCCCCGTGCACCGTCACCGACGCTCCCGCCTCCGACTCCTGGGGCCGTGAAAATATCTGCACCTGTGAGACCGAGGCGATGCTGGGAAGGGCCTCACCTCTGAAGCCGAGGGTCCCGATGGCGCTCAGGTCATCATCATGGTCGAGCTTGCTGGTGGCGTGGGGCTCGACGGCCATCTCCAAATCCTTCATATCCATACCTGAGCCGTCGTCGCTGACGATGATGCTCGTGAGGCCGCCGCCGCTAACGGATACGGTTATGCGCCGCGCCGCAGCATCCAGGGAGTTTTCCACCAGCTCCTTCACGACTGACGCAGGACGCTGCACCACCTCGCCGGCAGCGATACGGTTTCTCAGCTGCACCGGTAGAATGCGGATCCGGCCCCCGGAGTCATTCACGGTTCTCATCTCCTTTTGAAAAGAGGGACACCTGGTCGTACGAATCCCTGGCCCGTATAATGCTGCGCTCGTCGGCCGCAGGCTCTTCATCCCCCGTGACCTCCGCCAGGGACGCCGAGGATTCCTCGAGGTGATCCAGAATATCGCGTGCCCTGCTGATCCCCCCCGGCGGCAGTCCGGCGAGCCGGGCCACGTGGATGCCGTAGCTCTCATCGGTGGGACCCGGGACCACCCGGCGCAAGAATATCACCTCGTCGCCCTTTTCCCTCACCGCCACCGAGTAGTTGGTGATGCCGTGATAATGGTCGGCCAACCGTGTCAGCTCGTGGTAGTGAGTGGCGAACAGGGTGCGGCATCCCAGGCGCGGGTGCCGCCGTATGTGCTCACAGGTGGCCCAGGCGATGCTGATCCCGTCGTAAGTGCTGGTACCCCGCCCCACCTCGTCCAGGATGAGCAGGCTCCTGGTGGTGGCATTGTTGAGAATGTTGGCCACCTCCGTCATCTCCGTCATGAAGGTGCTCCTGCCACGGGTCAGGTCATCGGCGGCGCCTATGCGGGTGAATACCTGGTCGCAGACCCCGATCCGGGCGCGGTCGGCCGGCACGAAGGAGCCCATCTGCGCCATGATCACGATCAGCGCCACCTGGCGCAGGTAGGTGGACTTACCCGACATGTTCGGCCCCGTGACCACGATGAGGGCCTGGCCGTCGCAGTCGGTGTAGCTGTCGTTGGGCACGAAGGGTTCCTCGAGCTCGGAATCCTCCAGTACGGGATGCCGACCCCCCACGATGTCCAGCACCAGGCTGTCATCCACCTTCGGCCGGCAGTAGTTGGCGGAGGCGGCGAGGGCGGCCAGGCTGAGGTAGACGTCTATCTGCGCCAGCCTGGATGCAGTATCCAGCAGACGCTCGACACGGTCGCCGACCCACCGGCGCAAGCGAACGAAGGCCTGGTGTTCCAGGTCAGACATCCGCTCCTGGGCACCGAGAATGATGGCCTCTTTCTCCTTGAGCTCGGGAGTGATGTAGCGCTCTGAGTTGACCAGGGTCTGCTTCCTATCGTAGTCGGAGGGGACCAGGTCGCGGTTGGGATTGGTCACCTCGATGTAATAGCCAAAGACCTTGTTGTGACCGACCTTGAGGGATTTGATCCCCGTCCTCTCCCGCTCGCTGATCTCGAGGTTCGCGATCCACTGCTTTCCCTCCTCGGCCTCTCGACGGAGGTGATCGATATCCTCGTCGTAACCACCCCGGATGATTCCTCCCTCGGTCAGGGTGGTGGGCGGGTCGTCGACGAGGGCTCGGGAGATCTCGGTACAGATGTCCTCCAGGGAATCCATTCCCTTGCAGAGAGAGATCCAGGGCGAGCTCCTGGGGGCGGAGGTGCAGATGCCCTCGAGAGCGTCTGCAACCAGGGGAACCCGGGCGATGGAATCTCTCAGGGCCGACATCTCCCGGGGCCCTGCGGTTCCGTGAGTGACCCTGGCAGAGAGTCTTTCGAGGTCACTGATGACCCGCAGGGCATCACGCAGCTGCTCCCTACAGGCGGGGTCCCTCACCAGGGCCTCCACGGCATCCAGTCGGTGGTTGATCCCGGATGGATCGCGGAGGGGCCGCTGCAACTGGCGGCGGAGGAGCCGAGCACCCATCGAGGTCTGGGTCCGGTCCAGGACCTCCAGGAGGGTTCCCCCCTTCCGGTCGGAGAAGAGGGGCTCGGTGAGTTCAAGAGTCCTTTTGGCCACGGGATCGATGACCAGGTAGTCCTCGATGCGGTAGGTGCGCAGGGCGGTGACCTGCCGTAGGGCGTTCCTCTGGGTGTCTCTGAGGTAGCTGAGCAAGCTGCCCGCGGCCCTGAGGGCCTGGGGCTTGTCCTCACAGCCGAAGCCGGCCAGGTCCGCCACCCGGAAATGATCTTTGAGGATCTCCCGGCAGGTCCGTTCTTCGAACACCCACTCCTCGAGGCCGGGGAAATGGACGGCGCCGAGCTGGGCAAAGGTTTCCCGGAGTTCTCCTTCGCCGCAAAGGCCGGGCTCGAGGCAGCATTCAGCAGGGCTGAAACGGGCGAACTCACCCACTATCTTCCTGTGAGCATCCGGACCATCCACCTCGAAACAGGTGAAGAAACCGGTCGAGATGTCAGCGACGGCCATGCCCAGGGAGTTGGGTCCGCCGGTGACAGCTGCCGCCAGGTTGTCCCGGTCGCCGTCGATCATTCCGGAGTCTAACCGGGCACCAGGGGTGATCACCCGGACCACCTCTCGTCTGACCAACCCCCGGGCCTGACCGGCCTCCTCCATCTGCTCGCAGATGGCAACGCGCCGGCCGGCATCGACCAGCCTCTGTATGTACGAGTCCGCCGAATGGTGGGGAACTCCCGCCATCGGTACACGAACCCCGCCTCCGCCGTCGCGGGAGGTGAGAACTATGTCCAGGGTTTCGGCGGCCAGTTGTGCGTCCTCGAAAAACATCTCGTAGAAGTCACCCATGCGGAAGAACAATATGTCATCGGGGTAGGATTCCTTGATGCTGAGATACTGCTTCATCATGGGAGTAGTGACTTCATCCTTGTCGCCCATCTCGTCCTCCCTACCTGCAATCTTGACCGGACTCTCTGTGTATTGTACAAAAAAGATGCTCCGGCGATTAAGCCACACGAGAGGAGGAATGCCATGAGTTCAGCAGGAGTCGCCCTGCTCCTGGCCATGAACCGTCTATTTCCCCTTCCTGCGCATCCCTTCAACATGGAAACCGACGGCGAGATGACCTACGCCCGGTGGCAGTTCGAGCAGGGACACCGCACCATCGAGTACTTCCTCCGTTTCACCACCACTGAGTCCATGTTCTGCGGGCGGACCGTACTGGACGTCGGCTGTGGTGCCGGGGGCAAGGCATGCTACTACGCCCGCCAGGGGGCAGAGCACGTGTGGGGGCTCGACGTGGTGCCTGAGTACCGCGAGGAGGCCCAACGGTTCAGCGAACAGGTGCAGCTGGCCCACCGAACGACCTTCATAACCTCCGACGCAGCCGAAATGCCCTTCGGTGGCGAAGCCTTCGACACCATCATCCTCAATGACACCATCGAACACCTTGACAGGCCGGGGCAGGCCCTCGAGGAGTGCCTGCGGGTCCTGGTCCCGGGCGGCCGCATCTACGTCAGCTTTCCTCCCTACTACCACCCCCACGGAGCCCACCTGACCGATGCGATCGGCATACCCTGGGTTCACCTGATGTTCAGACAGAGCACCCTGGTGAGCGCCTACCGGCAGCTGCTGCGGGGCCTGCCCGATGCCGAGAGACGGCTGCGCCTCAGGTTGGGCGACGACTTCTCCCGGGCAACACAGCTGGCCTACGTCAACGGCATGACGGCGCGAGGGTTCAGGGGTCTGGCTGCGTCCCTGCCTGCCCGGCTCATACACTACCACGAAGAGCCGCTCCGCCACTTCCTGTGGCCCCTATCGCGGATCCCCATCCTCAAGGAATGCTTCATCCGCATGGTCGTCGCCGTGCTCGAAAAGCCCGCTCCGCTGTGAGGGGGTCTGAGCCCTCCTCGGGTGGGCGGTGTGTTCAACGTAGAAACAGAGAAACCCACCATGAGCATCGCGACACCGATCATCTGCGACAAGACCAGAGACCTGTCCCCCGAGATCAGGTATTCATCCTCGCATCACGCACCCCACATGCGGTGCCCCTCTCACTCCAGCAACTCGCCACGGAGCTGATAGGGTTCAGCCCTGGTGATGCGGGCCCGGACGAAGCGGTCGGTGCATTCCTCGCTCCCGGAGACGAGAACCAGCTTGTTGGTTCGGGTTCTTCCCCTCAGGACAGCCCGATCCCGTGGGCTCGGTCCCTCGATCAGCAGGGTCATCTCCGTATCCACCATCCGTCGGTTTCGCTCCAGAGATACCGCCTGCTGAAGTTCATTGAGACGGTTGAGTCGGTCCTTCTTGACCTCATCAGGAACGTGCTCCTCGTAGGAAGCAGCCTCGGTACCCGTTCGCGGCGAGTACAGGAAGCTGAACGCACTGTCGTAGCGGACCTCACGGAACAGATCGTAGGTATCCTGGAAATCATCCTCGGTTTCGCCGGGAAAACCGACGATCACGTCGGTGGTGATGGCAGCCCCTGGGATCACCTTCCGAATGTAGTGAACCAGGTCAAGATAACGGTCCCTGGTGTAGCCACGGTTCATGCGCTGTAGGATGCGGTCGCTTCCGCTCTGCACCGGAAGATGGAAGTGTTCGCATACCCGGTCCAGGCCGACGATCCTGTCAACCAGCTTCGGGTCGAAATCCCTGGGGTGGGAGGTGGTGTAACGTATACGGCGCAGTCCCTCGATCCGGTCAAGGGCGGCCAGCAGGCCTCCGAAATCAATGTGCCCTCCCCGGTCCCTACCGTAGGAGTTAACGTTCTGCCCAAGGAGGGTGATCTCTCTCACTCCGTCAGCCACCAGCAGCTCCGCCTCCCGCCGTATGTCGCGCGCGGGGCGCGACTTCTCCCGACCCCTCACGTAGGGTACTATGCAGTAGGTGCAGTAGTTGTCGCACCCGTAGATTATGGGGACCCAGGCTCGGACCCCCTGCACGCGCCGCCGCGGCAGGTCGGTGGGAAGCATTCCCTCACCTTCCTCCCGCTCGACCAGCATGTGGCGGCAGGCGTGAGCTCGCTCGATGAATTCGGGCAGACGGTGCAGCTGATCGGTGCCGAGGACGAAATCCACGTGGGGAGCGCGCTGCCTGATCTTCTCAACGGATGCGTCCTGCATGACCATGCAGCCCGAGACCCCGAGCAGGGGACTCCCCTTGCCGCGCCTGTGCCGTTTCAACCTCCCCAGCTCGCCGAGGACTCTCTGCTCCGCGCTCTCCCTCACGCAGCAGGTGTTGAGCAGGATGACATCGGCCTCTGACGGTCCGTGGGCCCTGCGGTAGCCGATGTCCTCGAGCACCCCGGCTAACACCTCGGAATCGTGTTCGTTCATCTGGCACCCGTATGTCTGTATGTGGTAGGATTTTTTCTCCTTCAAATCGGACCTCCATGCCTCATCGCTCATTTGTGAATAGGATACCACCGCCACGGACGATATCCCAGCCGATCACCATCGGGTTCACGGCTCGCCGGGCGGGCCAGTCCCATCCGAACGGACCCCCAAATGGACAGCCCGTCATCATTGAATATGTGCCTGGTGGGTTTGGTAAAGGGGCCAGCACACTCCCAGCGGGAGAGACTGCACGGGCTGCACAAGCGACCCACCCCCAAAGATATGCGTCGGGGAAGGGCTGGTCGGCGTGTGACAGCAGATCTAAGCCGTCGGCTCGCCGGATGCGCTCCTGGCAGCGATAGTCAGTATCGAGCCGATGAAAAGCAGCACCAGAGGTGGCGTCAGCTCAACTATACGCGGGCCCCATCCCGCCAGCAGAACCCACAGGGTGGGCGTAAGCACCGCCAGGATGAGCACGCCCGCCAGGCCGTGAGCAAAAAACAGTGCAACTCCGTATAGCACACTGTTGTCCTCGCGCAGCGCCCTGTATATCGAAAGGATCAGGAACACCAGCGTCCACAGGGCATACAGCCGGGCCAGCACCGTCCAGGTCTCCGGCCTTACGAAGAGAGTTCTATAGGTCTGAAGCCAGACAGTCACTCCCTCCCCGCTCACATCAGCAAATTCGGGCAGAGCTGTATGGATACCGAGCCTGAGGTTGCGTACCGCCACCCACAGGTGTACGAAAAAGGGCACAGTCACCCCGAGCCATCCTGCATATCGCCGGAGGAACCGGATGACGCCCTCTGCACCTGCAACCATGTTTCTATCCTGCCCAGAGACCTTCTCCTCCTGTTCAGCTTCCGTCTCCACCAACGCGAATCCCTCCTCCTACACCGCTTGACTCACCTGGTAAGTATTCGCCACACTTTGCCGGATTCCCCCCCGCAAGAGATTGACTGGTACTGACCTGAAGGCATCCCGCAGAAACTGCGATCGCGGTTAGGCTGCGATGTCCGGTGCATTCTCCGATGCAGATCCCGGGTGATGTGGGTAGCCCACGGCGGTCAAGGGGACTTCTGCTTGTGCAGCTCGCGGCGGGTGTGAGAGACTTGACGCGTACTGCTACCGCAAGGGAGGGCACAGTGCTCAGCAACGAGGGACTACTCACGCTCTGGACCCACATCTACCGAATGACCGCGGATGAAACGCCTCTGACCTATGATTGCGGACGCCTCTGTGGCTCGATGTGCTGCCAGGATTGGGCCCCCGATGTGGGAATGTACCTGTACCCGGGTGAACAACTCATCATCGGGGATCAACCGTGGCTGCAGAGGAAGTGGCATGACTCGCGGCGGTACGTGTTCCCACCCTCGTGGGAGCGCGGCGGATGGTTCGTCAGCTGCTGGGGTGAATGCCCCCGGGAGTTGAGGCCCTTCGCCTGCAGGAGCTTCCCCCTGACCCCGCACCTGGATGAAGCGGGACGCCTGCACATGATCCTCGATGATAGAGGGGCCTCCATATGCCCCATTGTGCAGTCGGGAACTCCAGAGATTCTCACCGCCCGCTTTCGCAGGGTGATCAGGCAGGCCTGGCTCAAGCTCTTGTGCGTAGAGCCCATACAGGATGATGTGATGATGAT
>PWUB01000330.1 GCA_003563755.1 Clostridia bacterium | reverse complement strand
TACGGGTTAGCGAATTTCTCACGGTATTCAGTGATCTTCTGCTGACGTACTTCCTCTGGGTTCTCAGCCCCAGCTATCTCACGCCTGAAGACAATATTACACGCACCCTCGGGCCCCATCACCGCGATCTCGGCCGTAGGCCAGGCCAGGGCAAGATCAGCTCCCAACGATCGACTGCACATGGCGAGGTAAGCTCCGCCGTACGCCTTTCGGATGACGACGGAGATCGTCGGTACCGTGGCCTCGGAATAGGCATACAGGACCTTGGCTCCGTGACGAATGATGCCTCCGTGCTCCTGGGTGATACCCGGCAGGTAACCCGGTGTATCCACGAAGGTGATGATGGGAATATTGAACGCATCGCAGAAGCGCACGTGCCGCGCGATCTTGTCCGAGGAGTCCACATCCAGGCATCCGGCCAGAAACCGGGGCTGGTTCGCCACTATACCGACCACGCGGCCGCGGAGGCGCCCGAATCCAACCACGGCATTCGTGGCAAACTCCGCCTGCAGCGGAAGGTACGAACCCTCATCTAACACCCCCAGGATTATCTGCTCGACATCGTAACCCCTGCTAGGTGAATCGGGCAGAATATGACGGAGGTCCTCACCATCCACGGCCGGCGGTACATCGGCGGTGCGGATCGGTCCCTCGAGGCAGTTGGAGGGGAGCAGCCCCAACAGCCAGCGCAGCTCGGCAAAGAGGCTCTCCTCGTCGGGATAGGTGAGATGTGCCACGCCGCTCTTAGTCGCATGGGCCTGGGCTCCACCCAGCTCCTCGGCGTCCACCTCTTCGCCCGTCACTGACTTGATCACAGCGGGCCCGGTGATGAACATCCTCGCTGTGCCCTCGACCATGAGCACCAGGTCCGTCAGCGCAGGTGAATACACGGCCCCACCAGCACACGGCCCGGCGATGACCGAAATCTGGGGTATGATACCCGATGACGCAGTATTGCGCCGGAAGATCTCCCCGTATCCGTTGAGGGCATCCACCCCTTCCTGGATCCTCGCTCCACCCGAATCATTGATGCCGACCAGGGGGCGCTGGTTGTCCAGGGCCATATCCATGACCCGGCATATCTTCTTGGCGTGCATCTCGCCCAGTGATCCACCGAGGGTGGTGAAATCCTGGGAGAAGGCGTACACGAGGCGGCCATCGACTTCACCGTAACCAGTCACGACCGCGTCGGCTGGGATGTCCTTGTCAGCCATTGCAAACTCAGTGCATCGGGTACTGATGAAAGTACCGATTTCCGTGAACGTATTCTCATCGAAGAGCATTGCCAGGCGTTCCCTGGCGGTGAGCTTACCCTGCTCGTGCTGTCTGGCGATTCTCTCGGGCCCTCCGCCCGCCTCGATTTTCCTGATCCGATCATGGAGATCCCGAAGACGTTCTCTGTCCAACTCGATTCCTCCTAACGTGAGATAGGCACCGCAGCCGGCGTCCGCATTTGCCTGATTAGCCCTGCCAGCGGCAGAGAGCCCGGGTCACCTGCAACCACGTGAAGGTGCGGCCGCTGGGGGTGTGCACGGCCGCACCGGGGGCTTGACATGGTGATTGAATACCCCATCAGATACGGTAGCTGCGCGCTCACGGTGAAACCAGGATACACCTCCGTGCAACCCGGCCAGAGTACAGAGGTGGTTGCACCCAATTCTAGCTGCTATCAGCCCCGGGCGCAAGATCCACCCGGCATCGTACACGTCCGCCTCGCTCAGATTCAGCAACCAATTCTACACCCGTGGGGCCGGAGGTCCTGATCAGCCACGAAGCCTCGGCGCTGGACCGGGCGGCCCCAGTTCCCCGGGGTCTATGACCGCTCATGTATCCCTCGAGGAAATCAATGTCCTGGGAGGCATTGCCCATCAGCAGCTCTGCCTGCTCATCGATCTCCATCCGGATCCTGTCCTTCCTGACGGCACCGACCTCCCGGGCCTTGTTGGATGCCGAGGTCGGCAGGTAACCGTGGTTGGCGACGAGCACTCTGACCCGGAATATGTCATCTGCCTCCGGCGTCACGTCCACCTTCTCAATGGCCAGCCGCGGAAGAGCGGCTGCATGGCGCATGATCCACCTGGTGTTCTTGTAGCACTCCTGGTGAAGCAGTTCAGGCGGCGGGTTCTGGACGGCCAGCTTCGGATCCCACCCTCCGAGCTCGACTTCACCCAGCTGTGGATGATCGAACTTCCTCCAGGGGTGGAAGGCCCTGCCGCCCAGCTCCCTGTCGTTCCACTGCATCAGCTTGATCTCCATCTCTTCGCGCTTCGCTGGATCGAGGACTCGGCGGTATTCTCGCCGGTCGACGCCGGCACGATCCAGCCGGTCCCAGACCTCGGTAGTGTATCCCAGGATACCGCGGTGCTCGTAGGCCCACTCGGTGAGGGTGGAGCAGTTGTTTGAT
Source organism: Clostridia bacterium (assembly GCA_003563755.1). Next base: position 1,174 of record PWUB01000330.1, on the reverse strand, counting down.
TTCTCATCGGTGTAGCCCGTAACCGCCTCGCCCTCCCTCGCGATCTCGATGGTAGCACGGAGATCGTCAGGGTCCATGTCTTCCTCTTCGTACTGATACGGATTGCGGTAGAAGAAGCCTCCGTACGTATGAAAGGCCTGGAGCCCGCCTATGTTGTTGTGCTCCATTATGAAATTCACAATGCTCCTGACTTCGGGCTCTGACGTGGGATACGGGCCACCACCATCAATATCGGGACGCCAGTTGGAGGGGAAGTTGCGGTTTATGTCCAGACCCCACGGGACGGAATGCTCATCGAAGGGCTCTTCCTCGGTTCCCCTGAGCTCTCCCTCACGGTACAGGTGGTAGAATTGACCCCTGATCTCAGCCGGGCGCCTGGGTACCATCACGCGCGGATCCTCCGCCGAAACCCTCCACTCGCCCCGCCTGTCGTCACGCACTCGCATGATGAGAATGTGCCCGTCTCCATCAACATCGCAGGGATGCAGTCCGACAAGATTCTGCACGTTGTCATCGGGGTAAGGTCTCACGCTGCTGCGGAGAAGGTAAGGGGTGGTCAAGTACTTCTCTGCTCCGTCGGGGTTGACTCGCGGTAGCAGGTACAGAGCACGTGTGTTCAGTAGATGGTCCACCTCGTCGTCCGAACCGAAGTTCCGGGTCATGTGGTCGATGGTATACAGGATGACCATCGCGGGTGTGACCTCTCCTGCGTGAATGTTGCCATCGCAGTAAAGAGCAGGCTTATCCTCCGCCGGTCCCGTATCCTGGTTGGTCAGGGTGACTGCCCAGACGTCGCGGCCCTCGTAGCTCTTGCCGATGCTTTCCAGAGTCACCAGGTGAGGATACGTATCGGCAATGGCCTGCAGATACTCTGTCAGATCGGCATAGGTGGCATACTGGTCGAATGACAGTTGAGGATGCTCACTCATGTGTACCTCCAAATCATCATGGTCGAGTCCACCGGAGGACTCATCGACCCATCATAGATTCATATTCGCCAACACCGGCATCTTCCCTGCCGCACTGCACATAGGCGGACCGGGTCCGGGAAAGCCTGAGGATGGGGTGATGTGGTGAGTGTCCTCGCGTTCCTGGCGAAAAAGTATGCGCTGGCCGCGGCTGTGAACCTGATCCTGCTGCGCGGGCTGGCGTCGGTCAGCATAACCGATGCCCT
>PWUB01000033.1 GCA_003563755.1 Clostridia bacterium | reverse complement strand
CCGCGGTCTCCATCGAGGGGTGCCGGTTCGCTGCGCCACCGCTGATGCAGGTCGACGGCGTACTGGCACCAGTCGGCCCTGGCGGGATCCCGCGGCGGCAGCAGCTTTCGCATCTCATTGAGAGCGAAACCTGCATCAGCCAGCAGGCACCAGTCGGCCGGGATGTCCACCCCGAGCCTGGAGGGCCGGCAGTCGATCTGCAGCACCGTCGCCTCCCTCGAGACGTATTGCTCGGGCCACCAGCTGGTCGCCAGGGTCAGTACGGTGTCCGCCTCCTGCACCAGCTGCCGCGCCGGTGGGGTACCCGCATCCCCCAGGGGGCCCATCATCAGGGGCTCTTCGTCCACAAACACCCCGATCGCCGGCAGGCTCGGGATCAACGGTGCGGGGAGGCCCTCCGCAACGGCCCACAGCTGGGGTGCGAAGGCCCGGGCTGAGCGGCCGTACATTATGACCGGCCTTTCCGACTCCGCCAGCCGGTGAGTCATCTCTTCAAGGCTGGTTCGGTCGGGCAGCGGCGGTACTAAGTGCAGCGGTGAGCTGCCGCGGGGCAGAAGTCTCACCTGCTCCTCACAGCTGGCCATCTGTAGGTCCCTGGGCAGGGATACGTGGGTGGCGGTTCCCTCGGCGCCTGCCAGGATCACGGCGCGACGAAGCAGCTTCAGCGAGGAGTCAGGATCTGCGCACGTCACCGACATCCGCGTGCATCCGGCGAACATGACGCTCTGATCCGCAGTCTGGTGGTAGTTGGTACCGAGGTGATAGGTGGGTGACTGCCCGGTGATGATCAGCAGGGGAACGGAATCGTAGAGGGCATCGTATGCCCCGTTTATCAGGTATGCCGCTCCGGGGCCGGCATCAGCGAGGCAGACTCCTGTCTGCCCGGTCACCTTGGCGTAGGCCGAGGCAGCGAGGGCCGCGGCTCCCTCGGTGCGGAAAGGGACGAAGCGGGGGCCACCACCCTCTTTCATCGCGTGGATCAAAGGCGAGATGCTGTCACCCACGACCCCGAACACGACCTCCACCCCGAGGGCCCGCAGCTGCTCTGCAACCCGGTCCGCCACGGTATCTTGCATGTATGTGCTCAATGCATCATCCTCCTTTGCGGTAGTGTTGGATGCGGAGGAGCGAGACTCCTCCGTCATTTAGCTCTGCACTCCGCGATGTTTCATATTCTGGCAAACATCTCCACGGGAGGGGGGAAGGGAAGACCCCTGGGCCGTCCGGTGCGGCCCGTGGGGGAGGCAGCGTTGCATGGACGGAGCGTGATGTCGAAAAGGTACTCAATCTATGAACCGACCATTGACATTTCTCAGGCAATAAGGGTATAAAGTTAACTGACGGGAGGGGATCTGATATGAAGACGGTCCTTGGGATTATACTTGCGCTGGCAGTAACCGTGGGTATCGTGGCCGGGCTAATCGTGACCGTTATCGTTACCGTTGGAGTCCTGGCCGTGGGTGCGCTGACACTGACGTTGCTGGGAGCCCTGACCCTGGGCAGGAGGCTTTCGGGGGGCAGGACGGACGACAGGCTCTCCCACGGGGGAGAGAAGGTTCTTACCCTGGATGATGGATCCGGGCGGAGTGTAAAATAGGGGGGCGGGAGCTGGGGATACCCATCCGAACCGTTTACTGCCTGTGTGGAGACGCTGCAGGGTGAGCAAGCCGGCCGCCATGCGGCGTCTCTGCAGTGATGCACACACCTCAGCTTCGACTCTCCGGTACCTGGACTGGACCAGGCCGGCCGACTTCCTCTGCCCGGAGACCGGCTGCCTCTTCGTGAGGGTGGACCCCCATGGAGCTGATGGGCAAATGCACCGGCGACAGGACTGTACCGGGGACACCGCGAACTAAAGTAAGATGTGACGGTCATGAGCTGCTTGGGGGCAGCCTATTTGGATTCCGGGGGTGGGGGATGATGGAAAAATTGGGTGTGCGTCGGATCACGTACCTGGGCGGGACCCTGCTTCTCGTCATGGGGCTGGCGTTCCTGTTAGGGGCAGGTGCGGGCTTCTTCGGCGGCGGTGACCTCACCGCTGACCCCGAGCCGCCGGAACAGGAGCCCTCTGAACCGGATCCCGAGCCCGAACCCGAGCCGGATCCCGAACCGGAGCCCGAACCGGACATCCGTAGCATGACTATCATCTCAGTGGGCGACATCACCGCCCACTCACCGCAGATCAACCAGGCTCACGTCAGCGACGGCGAGTATGACTTCAGCCCCAGCTTCGAGTTCATCGCACCACACCTCAAGCGCGCCGACCTCGCGGTCGCAAACTTCGAGACCTGCCAGGCCGGTCCCGAGATCACCTTTCTTGGGTACCGGGGCTACACCGGCTTTCCCTGCTTTAACGCTCCGGTGGAGCTCTCCGAGGCCGTGAAGGAGGCAGGGATCGACCTGGTGTCGACGGCCCACAATCACTCCATGGACCGAGGACTCTCTGGACTCAAGATTACCCTTGAGAACCTCCGGGGCGTGGGACTCACGACCTATGGGACCCACATGAACGAGGAGGAGCAAATGACTCCCGTCATCGCCGAGGTCGACGGCATCAGGGTGGCCTTTCTTTCCTGGACCTTCAGCACGAACGTCATCCCCGTACCGGAGGGACACGAATACGCCGTCAACTTCATCGAAAACTTTCACACCGTGCAACCCATAATCGAGGAGATCCAGCGGGCCCGCGATGCAGGGGCGGACCTGGTGGCGGTGAGTATGCACTGGGGAGCGATGTACGTCACGGAGCCGCACCCGCGGCTGCGGGAAATAGCTGCCGAGCTGGCCCGCGGTGGAGCGGATCTGATTCTCGGCGGCCATCCCCACGTCGTGCAGCCCATGGAGTGGTTGTACAACGAGCAGGAGGACGGATCCGAGCGGCCCACCCTGGTGACCTATTCGATGGGCAACTTCATCTCCAACCAGCACTACCCGATCAACCCCACGGACCTGGTCCAGTACGGCAAGCTGCTGGAGTTCGGGATCACCAAGGACATGGACACCGGGGAGACGTGGATCAGCAGTGCCGATTACGACATCACCTGGGTACACCGGGAGTGGCGCCACCGGGTGCTTTCGCTTTCTGAGGTGTTGGCGGGCGATCCTGCTGACTTCAACCTGGCTGAGGCGAGGGTCGAGGAGCTCAGGGATGGATTCCGGAGGAACGTGGAGATCATCGAGAAGTACGGATTCTCCGAGGATGCTCCTGAAGGAGTACGGTGACGGTCGGCGGCCAGCACTCGATCTGATCATAGAGGAGACACACGATGCAGGAGGAGAAGGGTAGAGCTCATGGCGCCTTCGACCCGGTGTCCCCCGATCCCCTGCGAGATGTCCTTGACACACAGAGGCAGTAGTGCACCATAATAGTTTATGTACCGGATGCGGTGTCGTGAGAGGATGCAGCGGTTCCGCGTCCATGCGCGAAATGAGCCTTTGAGCTCAACACAACCCAAAACATTCTCCGAGTCTCTGTTCCTAAGGCCACCCGAGTGTCGGCTACGGAACACGGACCGGTAGGGTTCACCAGGGAAACCGGTGAGCCTCCCGCGCTCGGAAAGGAGAATCGCTATGGATCACGGACGTCATCTCCTTTTGGAGTTGGCGCTTTTTTGTTCCAGGAGGGAGTTTTCGTCGTGCCTGTGATCCGGGAGGGAGTTATCGAGATGTCACGGAGGAAGAACACCGCGGTGCGAGATCCCATGTGTTTGAGGGGTTCGCCATGAAAGCGAATGCCCCCGGGGCTTCTTTCCTGGACAGATTCTCCATATTTGACCTGATCGTTATCGCACTGATGGCCTGTCTGGGTATCGCCACCAAGCCCCTGGTAGTGCCCCTCGCCCACATCATCACCGGACCCCTGTTCATACCCGGCGGCTCTATCGCCGGGGGGTTTTACATGATGTGGATAGTGCTCGGGGCCGGGCTGGGGGGCAAGCTCGGTACTGCTACCCTGGTTGCCGTGGTGCAGGCGGTCGTCGTCATGGCCATGGGTATGCTGGGAAGCCACGGCATCATGACCGTCTTCACGTACATCCTCCCAGGGCTCTCCGTTGACCTGGTGCTCGCGGTGAGCCGTCACCGGGGGTGCTGCTCCGGATGCTGTTTCGCTGCCGGTGTTGCGGCCAATACCAGCGGTGCCATGCTGGTGAACCTGGTCTTCTTCAGGCTTCCCCTCATACCGCTGGTCCTGACCCTGTCAGCCGCTGCCCTTTCGGGGGGACTGGGCGGCCTCATCGCCCACTCCGTGCTGAGACGCTTCAAAGATACGATGCCGTTGTGAATCTAGGGAGGGCAGATATGCATAACCCGCCTCGCAATGTGATCCTGATGGTGCTCCTCGCCGCCGTTCTCGCCGCGACGGCCTACCTGGCCGTGGGGATGGCCCGTTCGGGTCCCGGGTTCGTCCCTGCCCTCGAGGTGGTGGGTGACGTACAGAATCCACTGGTACTGGCCGGGTTGGAGGACGAGCGCCTTGATTTTGACTTCATGCAGCACCGGGGAGATGCGGTCAGGTCCGTTCGCCTGCAGGATCTCCTCGAGGAAGCGGTCCCCCGGGCAGAGGTGTTCGAGCTGCTGCTGGTGGGAGATGACGGCAGGAGCGCCATCATCTGCAGTGCAGACCTGACGGGAAGCCGGGTTGTCCTCACCGGGGAATACGGGTGGGAGGCGGTTAACCCCGAGCATCCGATCAGCAGCAACGTGAAGATGCTCCGTGAGATCGTGGTGGTGGCGGATCTGCCCCTGGGGGAGAGCATCGGGCTCATGAACACCGATGCGGACCTCGCGCGGCGGTCCGTGGGAGAGATCTACCGTGATGGATACCGGGTTCAACCCCGCTACGTGGGCAGCTCCAGCGTGGAGGGCCTTCAGGCCAGGGTATTTGAGAGAGTTAGAGGCGTTGACCTCGAGAGGGCATTCAACCTCTCCGAAGGGGCCTTCGTCCTGGTGGTCGGAGCAGGCGGGCAGATGCAAAGGCTTCGCCAGGATGGGCTCTTTCTGCTGGGCAAAAACACCGTCTCCTATGCCGCGGGTAACGATGTGTGGATCGAGGAGGTGCGCGGCCTGGTCCTCGATCCCCCACGGAGGAAGATCACCGATGTCTACCACGATGCCGTGAGTCTTCTGGAGGCGGACGAGCCCGTGCTCCTCATCCTGCTGGATGGCCTCGGGTATCACCAGTACTCAGAGGCCCTGGAGCTGGGGCGGACACCATTCTTGGGTTCCCTCCCCGGTCCCGAGAAGGCCCTGGCCGTGTACCCGGCGGTGACTCCCGTGAACTACGCTTCCGCGGTTACCGGGGTGACCCCGGATATCAGCGGGGTCCATGAGCGGGGAATCAGGCGCGCCGAGGTTGTCACGATCTTCGGACTATGCCTGGAGATGGGCTGGCAGGCGGTGGCGATACAGGGTCCCATCGCGGTGATTGACCTCGAGATAGATCCCGTACTGTGCATGGATGCTGGCGGCGATGGGAGCACCGATGATGACAAGAGAGATGCTGCATTGTCGAAGTTTGACCGGGGTTACGACCTGGTACTGGTTCACTTCAAGGACATCGACAACGTCGGCCACTCCTACGGTCCCCTGGCAAAGGAGACCCTGGAGGCCATTGAACGGATCGACGGCTACGTCGGAGAGCTGGTGAGGGCCTGGTCCGGGCATGTCATCATTTTCTCGGATCACGGCATGCACGAGACCGGGGATGATGAAAAGCCCGGGGATCACAACGCTGTGAGAGTCGACGATATGATCATCCCGTACTGGATATTCGACGGAGGGGGCATCCATGAATAGAAAGGTCATCGCTGCTGTCATCGTGCTGGTCGTCATCGTGGCCGTATTCGCCTACCTCAACTCGAGGGATGGGCAGGACAGGCTCGCAAGCCAGAGGGAGGCCAAGATCTTCATCGCTGCCGGGGAGACACGCGAAACCGTCGATATCGAGACCATTCTTGAGCTCGAGGAGCACCGCTTTACGGCAACCCTCAGGAGCAGTGATGGAGGGGTTCGGGAGCACACGTACACCGGGGTGCGGATGAGGGATTTGCTCGAGCACTACGGACTGGATGTGAGCGGGGCCGAGCAGGTGCTCACCAGGGCCGCCGACGGCTACACCGTGGCCCTGACCCGGGATGAAGTCATGGATGATGATAATGTGTACATCGTGTACATGGTCGATGGAGAACCCATGGCATCCCGCGAGGAGGGTGGGTCCGGACCGTACCAGGTGGTCATCAGAAAGGACGAATTCGGCCAGAGATGGAACAAGTACTTGATGGAGGTGGAGATCCGCTGATGCATCCGCTGACAGTCCGCGGCCTGGGGTTTTCCTTCCCGGGTGCGAGTACGCCCCTGTTTTCCGACGTTGATCTTGAGGTGAAAAGGGGCGAGACGGTGGCCATAGTGGGGCTCAGCGGGAGCGGCAAGACGACCCTCTGCTACTGCCTGAGCGGGATCATCCCCCTGATCCGGGAGGGGAACATGACGGGTGAGGTGCTGCTGTACGGAACACCGACGCGGGAGATGACCCTTCCCCAGGTGGCCACGCGGTTGGGCATCGTGTTTCAGAACCCGGACACCCAGCTGTTCTTCCCCCGGGTCGATGATGAAGTCGCTTTCGGGCCGGAGAATCTATGCCTGCCTCCAGGAGAGATCTGGGAGCGGATCCACGAGACCCTCGAGCGGGTCGGCATGAAGGATTTTCAGGCGAAAAACCCGCACCGGCTGTCCGGTGGGCAGAAACAGAGGGTCGCCCTGGCCGCCGTCCTGAGCCTCGATCCCGAGATACTGATATTCGATGAGGCCATGTCCCAGCTGGACGAGGAGGGCAGGGACAGAATAAAGGAGTTGATCTCATCCCTGAAAAGGGAGGGGCGGGCCATCGTGATGGTGGAGCATAACCCCGACAACCTCGACGTGTCCGATAGAACCATGCTCCTGAGGGACGGTAAGTTGGTGGAGGTTTCCGGTGACCGGGTTCTCCAGGATCTGCTCTGATGGGTGGTAATACTGCTGAACATGATCGATGTGAGCTACAGCTATGACCGGGGGGATAGAGTCCTGAGCGGGGTCAGCCTGCGCGTAGTTGACGCTGGAATGACCGCTATCACCGGCCCGAATGCAAGCGGCAAGACCACCCTCGGCAAGCTCATGGCGGGGATCCTGAAGCCGGACTCGGGCCGGGTCCAGATCTCCGGTCAGGACACCCGGAACATGGCCCTGGGAGAGATCGGGGCGGAGGTCGGATACCTGTTCCAGGAGCCGGAGCGCCAGCTCTTCGCCCCCACCGTCGAAGAGGAGCTGTCTTTCGTGCTGCAGCTGAAGGGCACTCCGGAACCCGAGGTGCAGCGGCGAGTCGACGAGATGCTCGACCGCTTTCACCTCGCCGGGCTCCGGGAACGTTTCCCCTTTCTCCTCAGTAGAGGGGAGAAGCAGCGGCTGGCCCTGGCGGCCGTACTCGTGAACCGGCCCCGATTCCTGGTGCTGGATGAGCCCACCACGGCCCTCGACCTGAAGAGGCAGGGGGAGCTCCTCGGCATTCTGCGGGAGCTCCTCGACGACGGTGTCGGTATGCTGGTCATCAGCCACGACCGCAGGTTCCTCGGCCAGGCCGTGTCCCGGGTAGTGGAGCTGGTCGGAGGTGAGATCGTCCGTGATTCAGGCTGATAGGGATCGCACCCTGGATCCCAGGACCAAGCTGGTGCTGGTCCTGTGTATCTCGAGCCTGGCCGTGATCCTGCAGGACCTGGTGCTCATGTCCCTGGTGATGCTGACGGCCGTGATACTCTCGTTCTGCTTTGCAAGCAGCGTCGTACAGGGGCTGAAGAGGTTCCGCGCCTTCGTCTGGATCTTCTTCGCCATGGTCTTAGCCCAGAGCATTTTCACCTCGGGAGGACAGGAGATCCTGGCCGTGGGCGGGATCTCCCTGGTGAGCACGGTGGGGCTTGAGCGGGCCGGCGCGGTGATCATGAGAATCCTCATCATCGTCGTCTCCGCCGGCATCATGACCACCACCAATCCCAGGGACTTCGTGCAGGGGCTGGCCCAGTGGAGGGTCCCCTACGAGATCGCTTTCATGGTGGCCGTGGCGATCCGGTTCCTCCCTCTTCTCCGGGAGGAGGCGGTCGACATCTTGACCGCGCTGCAGCTGCGGGGCGTGCAGCTGGACAGGATTCCGATCAGGGAGCGGTTCAGGGTCTACTCGTACCTGCTCATGCCCATGATCTGGAGCGTGCTGGGCAAGTCCCAGGAGCTGGCGGTGGCGGTGGAGATGAGGGGATTCCGCGCCTACCGGGAGCGCACCTCCTACAGGACCCTGCGGATGGACTACCGGGACTACCTGGTCATGGCCGTCTCCGTCCTCGTAGCCGGTGCGGTGATGTGGTGGACGACCAATCTTAGGTGAAAGGGTGGAGGTGAGGAATCAGTGAGAGTCTTCACCGTCGTGGGGATAACCAGGTCCGGAAAGACCACGACCATAGAGAACATAATCCGGGAACTCAGGCGGAGGCGGTACTCCGTGGGATCCGTCAAGGAGATCCACTACGAGGGGTTCGCCATCGACCAGGAGGGTACCAACACCGACCGCCACTACCGGGCGGGCTCGGAGCTGGTGACGGCCCTGGGACTGTACGAGACGGACGTGTTGTTCAAGAGGAAGCTGGGGGTAAGGGAGATACTTCGGTTTTACGACCAGGACTTCGTGGTCCTGGAGGGAGTGGACGACTTCCCCCTTCCGAAGATCATCACCGCCCACAGCGTCGACGAGATCGAGGAGCGGCTCGACGGAGGGGGGTTCGCGGTTTCGGGGTTGATATCGAAGGAGATCACAGAATACCGGGGCCTTCCCGCCATAGACAGCATCGAGGATGTGGGGAGCCTGGTGGACCTGATCGAGGACAAGGTGTTCGAGATGCTTCCCAGCATGCCCGCGGAGTGCTGCGATGGGTGCGGGCTGTCCTGCGAGGAGATGATGGCGGCCATCCTCAGGGGGGAGAGGGAGCGGGAGGACTGCCGTATCGGGGAGCGGGTCCGGCTCAGCATCGGTGATGAGAGGATCGAGATGGTGCCCTTCGTCCAGGACGTCCTGGCCAACGTCATCGAGGGAGTGGTGAGAGAACTGGACGGGTACCGACCGGGGGCACCGCTTCAGATCAGGATAGGTTACGATGACCCTGCCCGCTGAGTTCGCCGGGGAGCGGGGGATCCGGAAGTGGGAGACGCTGGGGCGGTTCCGCAGCCGGCGCAACGAGGTCAGAAAGATCCGGGTCACCTCCGCCTGCGGCCGCGAGCAGGTGTACGTGGTGAAGGTGTTCGCCCGTGAAGCAAACTGCACCAGGGAGGCGGATCTTCTGTCCGGGCTGTCCGACCTGAAAGCCCCGGTGCCCGGGCTCTATCATCGTGGAGAAACGGTGCTCGTGCTCGAATACCTGCCGGGCCCACTCTTACTCGATGTGATATATGATGAACCCGGGCGCACGGTGAAGCTCCTGGGAGACACGTTAGCTGACCTGTACCGTGCCCTGGAGGAGGTGGAACCTGGCCTGGTCCTCGAGGACATGAACCTGCGTAACTTCATCCTCGACGAGGGACGGGATGCGGTGTTCCGGGTTGACCTGGAGTCGGTGGCCCCAGGCAGGATCACCGCCGACCTTGGTAGGCTGTGCGCCTTCAGCCTCACCTACGATCCCCCGTACACCCCGGAGAAGATGGAAGCGGCGGAGGAGATGTTCCGGGTGCTCACCTCCCGGCTGAATCAGCCGGTGAACGTGGTCAGGGAGGAAGTGCTCGCCGAGTTCGACAGGATGCAGGAGCGGCGGCGGATCACGATTCCCCGTAGGGTGAGGCAGGTGGTAGGAAGCTGGTGAGAGACCGGCGGCCTCGGTGTCTCCTCAGGATCCGTCCCCGGGGTCCCCGGTACTCTCCCGGAGCTCCGGGATCCGGGCCTTCATCGGCACGTACCTGATACCGTCTTTCTCCTGTTCGTCACCGGCGGCTACGAAGCCGAACCTCCGGTAGGCGGGCACCGAGTTCGGTGCCGCATTCACCGTGACTGATTGTATCTCGGTGTCGAGCCTGTCGATCAGCCCTCGTAGCAGGAGCCGCCCGACTCCCCGCTCTTGGTATTTCCCGTGGACGAACATCAGGGTTATGTGTCCCCGATCACGGGCCTCGATAGCCCCAATCAACTCACCATCTAGCTCCGCGACCAGGAGTAGGCCGTCTGTGCGGCGCCGGAGCATGTTGTCTACCTCGATGAATCTACTGAATTCCGCACTGCCCGCGGCGCTGTATGCGAAAGCGACGAACTCGTCGAACACCGCGGCCACCAGTGCCGATATCATCGAGTACTCCTCGGCCTGCGCACACCTTACCGTGATCCCTTCCACCGCCCCTGCCTCCCTTACCCGGGCCGGGTCACCGGTGCCAACGGCCGGGCCCGCTCATCAACGTCCGTGATGGGAGCGTCGGGCCGTGACCTGGTAGTAGTAGTGGGTCAGGCAGGCGACCAGGGCGGTGAGGAGGGGATCGGATCCCGTCATATCGACACTGTGTCCCACCATCTCTCCCCCCAGGCGGCCCGTCAACCTACCGTCCGCCCACCTCAGGTCGCAGCTGAACCCAAGGGTATCGCCCCCGACGCGCCCCTGGATGTCCCCTGTCCCCTCCAGGAACAGGTCCCTTCCGTCCACGGCGCCCCCCAGCCGACCGTCTATGCGGTCCTGTCCCCGGCGCAGAACCACGTCGCGGCCGATGACCCCCCCGCCGATCCGACCGGTGATCTCTGAGCCAGTCAGCTCGAGGTTAAGATCACCGCCCCGCAGGGCACCGCCGATCCGGCCGGTGATGGTCTCCTCCGTCATATCGCAGCGTACCGAAAACCCACCGAGGCCTCCGCCCACGCGCCCGCTTATTTCGGTCATGGCTATCACCTTCCTCTCATCTACAGACCTACAGAGACGGCAGGGGGTTCCCCCCAGCCGACATCGAGGTCTCGAAGCAGCCGAGTTCACAATATACAGGTCCTCTTAACGATGGCGCCGGGCTTGCCGTCACCCGTCGGTGGCAGAAGATACGGCCACCCCCGTGAAGGGTTCCGGAACCGTCCTCTGCATGAACAGGTAGTTAGCCACCAGCCCGAGGGTGAAGGCGATGGGGCCCGCGTGGGCGCCCAGGTCCGGCAACACCATCGACAGGGCGAAGATCACCAGCATCATGACCGTGAGATCTATGCCCTTTCCGATGCCTATGAGGAGGGTCTTCCTGAACCTCAGCGCGACTCCCATCTTCAACTCCAGGTAGCCCCCGATGAAGGGAGCCGGTGACATCAGGAGAAGCACCCGGCGCACCGTGGGCAGCATTGACGCCTCCACCCCTATAATGTTCAGAAGGATCCAGTCGCCCAACCCGCTCAGCACGAGCAGCGCCAGGGCGGCCGAATCGAGGGCGGCCAGCCACAGGCCGACGCGCCGGAGGGACAGCCACCACTTCCTGTCGTCCAACAGTACCAGGACTGCCTGGCTGAGGTTCATGTGGATGAAGGCGATGAAGAGGAAAGCCAGGCTCCACGCCACCTGGAAAATCGCCAGGTTCCGTTCGGGTTGGAGGGTCCGGGCGAGTCCGGCGTTGACCACGGGTAGGGAAAAGGTCAAGAGCAGGGCCTGTACCACCAGGGGCCACAGGAACCGGGCGCAGTCACGCTCCGTGGATACCGACGAATCGCCGGCGGGGTTGCTCGAAGGGATCTGCCCGCGCAGCGGCAGGGCGAACCCCACGCACAACAACGATTCCACCGCCATGCCTGCCACCCATATCGCGGCCCCCACCACCGCGCCCTCCACCAGGCCCGATCCCGGCAGGTAAACGGCGAGAACAAGCATCACCGGGATCCTGCAGACCATGGCCCAGGTCATCAGGGTCGTTCGCTTTCGGCTTATGAGTATGGACTGTGACCAGGCCCTCGCCAGGTGGACTAGCGGCAGGGCCAGGCAGATCCTCACCACGGACAGTATGTAGGGGAACAGGGATTCACCGGCACCGGCGAGGGTCACGAAGACCAGGTAGCCCACGGGTGTGAACGCCAGGACCATCAGCCACGCCAGCACGGCGGCCGCCAGGACCACGGTCGTCCTGATCGCGGCTCTCATGCTCCCCCTGTCGGTGCTGAAGGCGACCAGCATCTGGCGCGCGACCCAGATCGGGGACGCGAACATGTTGGTGACGGTGTAACCCAGGGCGAAGGCCGCCAGGGCGGTCTCGGGGGCAGCGGTACGGGTGAGGGCAGCGTTGATTATGCTGAAGCTCGTGGCCATGAGAACGGCGGTGATCCCCAGGGGGATCTGGAAGCGGAGTATACTCACCGCCCGCTGTTTTTCACCCTCGTTCCATCTGTGCGGTAGGATGTGGCCCGCAGTGTTCATGATGGACTCTCCGTTTCCCGACCTGCTGACATGTCAGATTGTATCTCAACGCAGCCCGGCATGGTAAGAGGGGCAGAGTCGGCGGCCACCGCCGATGCACCGCTCATGATCCTGGCCGTTCAGTCACTGCCGAGCGCCGCGTGGTGCTCCTCCTCTTCCCGTGACGGCCCGGCCGGTCCAGGACCAGCAGTCCATGGGGGCAGGCCCTTAAGGCTGAACACTTGATGCAGTTGCTCCAGGGCTCAGGACCCGGCATCACGATATGATGTCAGCTGCATGGGGCAGACCCAGGCGCAGGCGCCGCATTCCCGGCCGGTGCCGACATCTTCGTTTTGTCCCGACGTCAGTGTCCTCGTTGATCTCCAGCCTCCGGCCTGGTCCGTGCATGACGTTCTGCACCGTGCCCCTGGGGCAGAACCTGCACCCTGAGGGTGCGCTGAAACGGAAGCCGAGAGCAACGGCACTTGATGCTACGTAAGAACGTTGGGTGACCTGAAAAAGGTGAGTGATGAACTCACCCCGGCGACATGAGCTTGACTGAACTCGAGCGGTGGGGAACCGGGCTCAAGGAGGCGTCTTCGGGATGATCCAACTACCCTCGACAATCCTCTGTGCCTCCCTTGTGTTGCCCGCTCCCAGAGTATATGCAGGACGATCGGAGCTGCTCCTTCCCTTGAGGAGAGCGTTTGCCTTCTCTCTGTCCTTGATGGATCGTCGTACCCCTGTACCCTGATGGGCCACCTACACCAGTTGTGAAGTTAACCTCCGAGAATGATGTTTGTCGAAGAATGATGCGGAGAAGTTCGCATAAAATTGTATGTCAAGACTGACAAGTGAACTATATATTAAGCTGAGAGGGGTGTGTCTGATGGCTTACCCACCGAGGACATGGGTCATTGTTGCGGCGGCGCTGATCAT
>PWUB01000262.1 GCA_003563755.1 Clostridia bacterium | reverse complement strand
GGTGACTTCGCAGCCTCTCATGGCGTAGCTCAGGGCGAGGGGGAGCCCTATGAATCCCAGGCCTATCACCGCCAGTCTTTCGGGTTGGCGTTGCATTCCGAGACATCGCTCCATCCGTTGAATTTTGTCGATGCACAGTACACGACCAATTATAGCAAAAGCCCCTACCCCCGGGGTAGGATGGGGCGTGGAGGATAATTCCTGCCCGCTCACGAAGAGAGTAGAGCGAAACTACACTCACGGTGATACTGGGGGGTGGGGCAGTGGAGGAACTGGCTATCTTGATACCCGCTTACAACGAGGCTCCGAGGGTCGGGCCCGTGCTTGATGTGGTTTGTGACTTCGACTCGTCGGCCAGGGTGGTGGTGATAGACGACGGATCCCGGGATGACACGGCCCGGCGGGCATCGGAATACCCCGTGGAGGTACTCAGGTACGATATCAATAGGGGCAAGGGTGCTGCTCTCGAGACGGGCATCCTGCACGTCGGCCGGGCCCGGAGATGGGTGTTCTTGGATGCGGACCTCATCGACCTCACCCACGATCACATAGCGACCCTGCTCAGGCCCCTGGAGGAGAATCCGGATGTCGGCATGGTGGTCGGCCGCTTCGTGGGAGGGCAGAAGATGGTGGACTGGGCACAGCGCTTCATCTCTATTCTCAACGGCCAGAGGGCACTCTCGGGAACCGTCGTGCCCGAGCTGCCGGGTCTGGGTTGGAGTCGTTTCGGGGTGGAGGTCTTTTTGAGCATGTGGATGAGACACCAGGGCATCGAGGTCGCCGAACCCCTGCTCGCCGGTCTCACCCACCACGCCAAGGAGCAGAAGAGGGGACCCGTGCGGGGGGTTGTCGACCGTCTCATGATGTGGCGGGAGTGCCTGCGGGCGCTTCGGGTCTGGCGGAGGTACGTTGACGGCCCCCGGATCGCCGAACTCCAACCGGATGATTACATCCTATACCGGGCCGACTGACGACGGATTCTCAGACAGGAGGGTTACGGTGCGTGAGAGATATCATTATGCCGAGCCGTTCAGGATCAAGATGGTGGAGCAAATACGGCTGATACCCAGGCAGCAGCGGGAGAGACGCATCCGGGAGGCAGGATACAACGTGTTCAACCTGAGCTCCTCGGACGTGTACGTGGACCTGCTCACCGACAGCGGCACCTCGGCGATGAGCGATGCCCAGTGGTCGGCGCTTCTCGTGGGGGACGAATCCTACGCGGGTTCGCGCTCGTACGATGTGCTGCAGGAGACCGTCGAGGACATCTTCGGATATTCCCACCTCCTTCCCACCCACCAGGGACGGGCCGCGGAGAACATATTGATGGCCACCCTGGTGAACGAGGGTGACCTGGTTCCCGGCAACATGCACTTTGACACCACCGAGGGACACATCCTGCTGCGGCGGGCCGAACCGCTGAACCTGGTTTCTGACGAGGGATACCGGATCGGCTCCGATGAGCCCTTCAAGGGAAACATCGACCTGGCCAGGCTGGAAAATGTGCTCCGGACAGACCGGGACCGGATTCCCTTCGTACTGATGACCGTGACCTGCAACAACAACGGTGGCCAGCCGGTATCCATGGAGAACATCCGCGCGGCGGGAGAGCTGGCCGGAAAGTACGAGGTGCCCCTGTTCTTCGACGCGGCCCGCTTCGCGGAGAACGCCTTCTTCATCAAGGAGCGTGAACCGGGTTATTCAGAGCACAGCATCAAGGAGATCGCCCGGGAGATGTTCAGCTTCGGTGCCGGCTGCACCATGAGCGCCAAGAAGGACGGGCTGGCAAACATCGGGGGCTTCCTGGCCTTCGCCGAGGAGGAGCTGTTCGAGCGGGCCGTCAGGTGGCAGATTCCCTTCGAGGGCTACATAACCTACGGGGGGATGGCGGGCAGGGACCTGGAGGCCGTCGCCCGCGGTCTCCGGGAGGTGTGCGAGGAGAGCTACCTCGAGGACAGGGTCGGCCAGGTGCGCTACCTGGCGGAGCTGCTGGACGGTCAGGGTGTTCCCGTTATCACGCCCCCCGGGGGACACGGAGCCTTCATCGATGCCATGGAGTTCTTCCCCCACATCCCGCAGCGGGAGCTGCCCGGCCAGGCCCTGGTGGTGGAGCTGTACGTGCAGGGCGGCGTCAGGGCGGTGGAGCTCGGCACCTGTGCCTTCGGTCGGCGCGATCCCGAGACGGGGGAGGAAATCTACCCGAGGCTGGAGCTCGTACGCCTGGCGATACCGCGGCGCGTGTACACGGACCGGCACATCGAGCGGGTCGCAGATGCTGTCATCTCCGTGCACGAGCGGCGCGACGAGATTCGGGGCCTGAAGATCGTCCACCAGGCGCCGGTGCTCCGTCACTTCACGGCGCGCTTCGAGAGGCTGGGGCCGTAGGTCAGCCCCCCCGATGTCGAGCTTTTGCGAAGGACACCAGGGCCTGGCGGACCTTCTCGAAGGCCCCGGCGGGGACGATGCCCTGGATCCGATCCGGGGAGCCGCCGCCTCGTCCCCCCAGGGGCAGCAGCACCTGGTCGCGAAATGAACCCAGGTCCAACGAACAGCCTGGGGACCTGGTGATTATGATCTTCACCGGATCGTCTCCGACGTCGGCGAGGAGTGCCAGCCATGGGGGGTCGTCGGGTAGGGCCCTGGCTACCAGGTGCGGGTAGTCGGGGGTGGGCAGTCGACCCTCATCGAACTCCTCGATGATGAGCCTGGTACCCTCCTGGGTCTGAGGTGCTTCGCGGATGAGCCTCTCTGCCTCCAGCTCAGCCGAACGCTGCAGGGCCGAGGTGAGGCGGCGGTGACCTTGCGCCCTTTCGTCCAACGCCTTGCAGGCCAGTTCGACGACGTCCTCGGGGCGGGATCCGAACAGCTCCGAGAGTTCCTTCAGTATCTGATCCATGCAGCGCGCACGCTTCATGGCCCGTTTCGCAGCCACGAAGGCGAGGCGGGCCTTTCCCCGGACCCGGGTCTGATCGATGATCCTCACCGGACCGAACTCGCCGGTGTGGGCGA
This sequence comes from Clostridia bacterium, assembly GCA_003563755.1. The sequence goes on along the minus strand of PWUB01000262.1, from coordinate 591 downwards.
CGTGGGTCCCACAGCATTCGGACACATCGAACCCATCACCGATGGTGATCACCCGCAGGCGACCCTCTCCGTCCCGGGCTGGGCGGTGTGCTTCCTCCCGGCTGGTGACGGGTAGGTTCTCGAGCACCAGGTCGTTGACGGTATCCTCGACCCTCGCCAGGAGGTCGTCCTGCAGCCGCCCCACGTCCAGGTCCACCGTGCTGTGGTTTTCGCCGAGATGAAAGGAGACGGTCTGTGCTCCCGCAAGGCGGACGAGGACCGCCGAGAGAAGGTGCTGGGCCGAGTGCTGCCGGGTGTGGTCTCGCCGCCTCTTCCCGTCGACCTCCGCGGTGACCTCCTCTCCCGGACGGGCCTGCAGGGGCCGCTTCAGGTAGTGATGTATGTGCCCATCGTGCATCTGCACCTCGAGCACCCGTACACCCTCCACGGTGCCCGAATCGGCGGGCTGACCCCCTCCCACCGGGAAAAAGGCCGTCCTGTCCAGGACCACCGAGGGGTTCTCGCCGCCCGGGTCGACGGAGATGACGCGGGCGGTGAAGTGCTCCAGGTGGGGATGCGAGTGATAGAGTCTCTCCGTGAAAACCATGGTGT
>PWUB01000321.1 GCA_003563755.1 Clostridia bacterium | reverse complement strand
AGGCGTACCCCGAACTGGTCGACCCCGAGCGCATCGGCATCCTGGGGTGGAGCCACGGAGGCCTGATAACCCTGATGAACATATTCAACCACCCCGAGGCATACAAGGCAGCCTACGCTGGTGTTCCGGTGAGTGACCTGGTGGCGCGCATGGGGTACAAGACAGAACCCTACCGGAACCTGTTCTCGGCGGACTATCACATCGGAAAATCCGCCTACGAGGCCGTTGATGAATACAGGAGGCGCTCCCCCGCCTGGCACGCGGAGAAGCTGCAGACACCGCTTCTGATCCAGACCACGACCAATGACGAGGATGTGAATGTGCTCGAGGTCGAACACCTGATAAAGTCCCTGAAAGCGGCCGGCAAGGAGTTCGAGTACGAGATCTACGACGATGCGCCGGGCGGCCACTCCTTCAACCGCATAGACACCCAGCTGGCCCGACAATCCAGGGCGAAGATCTACGAGTTCCTGGCCCGCTACCTGTCGCCAAAGAACCCCGCCACCGGAGGCTGAGAAAATGCATCCTCACCAACCCACGTGGTGGCGGTGACGTGCCCGCTGAGAGCACTCGGGAGGGGCCGGAACCCCGGCCCTTCCCCCACCCATCCATCTGACCCCGGGGCACCCGGTATCGGCGCTCATCCGCCCCGTACCGGGGGCTCTCTCAGGAGGGGGTTCGTTCCAGGCGTCCCTGGAGCAGGGCGGCGAGCAGGGCAGTGGCCGGCACGGTGAAGGCCAGCCCCGTGCTTCCGCTCAGCGCCCTCACCACCTCCGTCGCTATGATGTCCAGGTTCAGCACCTTTGCCATCTGTTGGCCGTGAGCGGTCAGCAGCAGGAGAAGGGGAAGGGCTCCACCGGCGTAAGCCAGTATCAGGGTGTTGGCCATGGTACCCAGCACGTCCCGTCCCACGTTCAACCCGGATGACGCCAGGTCCCAGACCGACAGCTCCGGGTTCGCCTCCCGTACCTCCGCCACCGCCGATGCTATGGAGACCGCCACGTCCATCACCGCCCCGAGGGCACCCAGTATCATACCGGCGAAGAGTAGGCCGCGGAAATCCACGGTGAACTCCGTCGTGTGATACAGCATCTGCGCCTCCTGGCTGTGCAGCCCCATGAGGTGAGCCCTGCTCCCGAAGAACCAGGCCAGTATGCCGGCCACCACCACGCCGGCCACCGTCCCCACCCCGGCAGCCAGGGCTTTCCTGTTCAGGCCGGCGACCAGGACCATGGTGACCATCACCACCCCGGAGCCGATCAGCACCGTGCTCAGCACCGGGTTGCGCCCCGCCAGCACCATCGGTATCAGGAGGTAGTATACGGCGAGGGCAGTGATGACGAGGGTAACGAGCATCTTGGCTCCCCTGGTTCCACCCACGACGAACAGGGAGAGGGCGAAGATTCCCGCCATCCACGCGAGGGGAACATCGCGGACGAAGTCCATGATGAAGACATCCCGCACCGGTCCATCATCGTAGATCCCGACCATGACGCGGTCGCCCGCCGATACCTCGATATCAAATGCAGGATTGCCCGTGATATGGTGCATCAACCACACTTCTTCTCCGGCGTCGGGACCGCTCGTCAGCCTGATCTTCACCTGCTGCTTACCGGCTCCGGGGCCGTAGAGCGAATCCACGGGCTGTAGCTGTCCGACCTCTACGACCACGGCACGGTAGCCCGGGGGACCGCCGGGATCGGCGGCTTCGGCCTCTCCCCCCCCACCACCGATGACCAGGGCTACGATCAGCACCAACAGTGTGATTCCTTTCAACGATCTCACCTCACAGGAACAGATTGCCCAGGCGGGCCAGAATTCCTCCCACCGCGAAGGCCACCGCGGTGGTGCCGAGGAGTACACCCCCGGCGAACCGCGCTGAAAACTCGCGGATCAGGACGGCCACCATGGCTATACAGGGAACATAGAGAAGGGCAACGGTCGCCCCCACGAAGAGCTGAAGGGGGCTGAGGCTCATATCGAGGAGCGGCAGCACGGTCAGCTCCCGGCGGAATATGCCCAGCAGCAGGGGAACGGCGGCCTCCTCGGGCAGCATGAGCCACCACGAGACCACGGGCCTCATTGCTCTCCCCAGGATGAGCACCATCCCGGTCTCATACAGGAGGGCAGCGAAGGCCACGCCTCCTATCACGGGAGGAACCGCATCCCACAGGTAGTGCTTGGTGCGCACCCACAGCTTCTTGGTGATCACACCGGCCCGGGGCATAAGCAGCTCCGGCACCTCCATCAGGGTGGGAGGACGCACTCCCGGCATCAGGCGGTTGAGGGCCGTCCCCGCACCCGCCAGGGCGACCACGGCCACGACACCCAGTGCCACCAGGGAAGCCACCGATCCTGCCGCCATGAGGGAGATGAAGGCCCCCGTCTGGGCGATACAGGGAACAGAAAGGGACACCAGGATGGCCACCAGCGCCCGCTGCCTCCTCGACTCCAGGGCCCGGCTGGACATGATGGCCGGGATCCCGCAGCCGTACCCGAGGAGGATAGGGATAACTCCCTGGCCGGAGAGTCCTATGCGGTTCAACAGGCCGTCGAGCAGGACTCCCAGGCGGGGCAGGTAGCCGCTGTCCTCGAGCAGACTCAGTATGAGGTAAAAGGACAGTACGTAGGGCATGACGAGGGTGAAGGGCCATTCAAGGCCCTTGGTGAGAAACCCGTATTCACCGACCATGATGCTGCGCAGGGTACCCGCACCGAGCAGTCCTTCGACCACCCCGACTATCCACGGGATGATGATGCCCCGAAAGAGGGGAAGGAGGAGCCACTGGCGCAGCATCATGCCCATGCCCACCATCAGACCGACGGCCGCCGCCAGTACCGCGAGGGCCAGGGGCAGTCCCGGCCACGGACGCATCAGGAGGTCCCCCCACAGTTGACGGCGGGAGGGTTCGCCCTGCATCCCCCTCATCACCCGGGCGGCCAGGAGTTCGGCATCGTCCCGGCTCCAATCGGTCGGTATCCGGGGAGGCTCCCCTGGATCCTGCAGCAAACTCTGAACGGTGTTCATGACTTCGGCGAGGCCGCGGCCGGTCACCGCCACGGTCTGTACCACGGGGATGCCGAGGCTTTCGGCGAGCTGGTCCACGTCGACGCTGCGCCCTTTCTCGTGCAGAAGGTCGACCCGGTTGAGGACCAGGGCGGTGGGTCGTCCCTGTCTCAGCACCTCGAAGAGAAAGTGCAGGTCGGTCTCGAGGTGGCCGGCATCCAACACACACACCACCACCCGAGGCTCCCTGGCCAGAAGTGCCACCGTGACTTCCTCCGCCTCGTTGGCCGCCGACAGGGAGTAGGTCCCGGGAGCATCGATGATCGTGACCTGCCGCCCCTGGAGCCTCACGGAGGCACGGGTGAAGTCTACGGTGGTACCGGGATAGTTCGCCATCCCCACATCGACACCGGTGAGGCGGTTGAAGATCACGCTCTTTCCGACGTTGGGCGGTCCGACCAGCAGAACCAGTTGTCCGGCAGGCTCACTCAGCGGCGGCATGACAGATAGCACCCCCGGTCTCGGAAACCCTGATCTGGCGGGCAATCTCCCGGCTGATTGCAACCTGCCGCCCGGCCACCTCCACGATCAGGGGGCCTCCCAGGGGCT
>PWUB01000067.1 GCA_003563755.1 Clostridia bacterium | reverse complement strand
TCACCGTTAAGTACTTCTTCGATGCCATAGACGTGAAGTACACCGGCGACCTGCTGATCAGGGGGGTGGACGACAGGGGTGAGATAGCCAAACACCCCGAACACCTCGAAGATGCCCTCCGTCTCGGCCGGGAGATCGTGCTTCCCGCAGAGACCGGCTAGTTGCAGAGCCCTGTCGCGTCTAGAGCCCGCGTGGCGCACATTTCCACCTGCTATCCATCGGGGATCACGGTTCCACGCACTGGCCGCATAGTTCCCGCACCCAGGCCGCATGTTTCCACCCCGAGATCTTGACAAAACCAGTTGCTTAGTGCTTAAATAGCAGGCGTTTGAGTGGAACTAGTACCAAGCATAGGGGATCCACTCATCAATGAGAGGATGTGCTACCCCTAACAAACAACAATAAGCGACCGCTATACTGTCGCCTGTCAGCGACCAAAGACACCAGAATCCAAGAAAGGAGAACGGAGGTACAGATGAAGAGCAGACCTTTGAAACTGGGCATGGTTTTCGTCCTCGTGGCGGCCATGGCAGTACCAGCGGCAGTACTGGCAGATGACACTACTGACGTCACCGGTGAGATCAGGGGAGCCGAGATTACTGTAACTGCGCCCGACGAGATCGACCTCGAGGTGTTGCAGTGGGGCGAAAACCCCGGCCAAAGCGAAGGCTCGGTCACAGTTGCCGCCAACAGTTGGGGCCCCGGAGACCTGGAGTTCACGCTGACCGCGATCGATGAGGGCATCACAGACCCCAAAGACGGGACTGCGGGCCACATGCGCTTCTATGACGATGTCGGAAACGAGTGGGTCAAACTATCCACCAAGCTCCTCATCAGCCCGGACGATGATGATTGGAAAGAAGCCGATCTCATGATACGCTGGGATTGGAGCGGGGAGAGTCCGGGCACATACCCCTTCACTCTGCACGTCAACCAGTGGATAGACACCGTTGAGCAACCCGGCGACTACGAGATTACCATAACCTTCACGGCCTCGTTAACCACACTGCCATAACCGGTAGCGTTATCCCGACCGGTATCGGGCTCTGGGGGCGTGGGTGGAAGTCCCGGCCCCCAGCTCTGCCCATTGTGGGTGAGCATATACTGTCGAGGAGGGTCTTGTACCATCGCCGGTGGATTTCCCTTCTCGGAAGAGGTAGATATATTCGAACACCAGCACTGAAGTCGCTAAGATTCCTCCCCGTGCTGCTGATGGTGGCAGTGTGTCTAGCGCCTTCGCCAGTGGCGGCCGATAGGGGCCTCACGGTGGAGGGGGCGATCCTCTCGCGCACAGTTTCCCCGGGGCAGACCATCACCCACCGGATGACGGTGAAGCTCGGGGCCGAAGCCCGGGCCACGCAGATCACCGTCCGCGTCGCTCACATGGGGCAGTCGCTCACCGGCAGTTATCAACTGCTGGATACCGCTGGCAACGCCGCGCCGTCGGCCCTCCCCTTCATAAGGTTGGACAAGGAATCGTTCCACCTGGAACCCGGCGGCTCCGAGGTGGTAGTGGCAACCATCCGGGTTCCCGCCGACGTCGGCGACGGCAGCCGGTATGCCCTCATCAACATCAGGACCGAGCCGAGCGGCGAGGGAGCATTAGGCACGATCAGTGCCGTAAACGTGCCCGTCGCCCTCAGGGTGGAGAACACCCCTCTCTACCAGCAGGGCGAGATCACCGAACTCGGCCTCGAGCCGACCGGTGAACAGTCGCTTAACATCGACACCATCTTCTACAATACGGGCAACCACCATGTCAGTATCAAGGCCGACATAATCATCCGCGGGGTCAGAGGAGCAATAGTGGAGACTATATCAATGCCCCACGCCCCGGGGTCGGTGATCCCTTACAATGCGCGGCGGATGCAGGCGAGGTACGAGCCCGTGGAAGAGCTTGCGCAGGGCGTGTATATCGTGAAGTGCCGCGTGATGCTGAAGGACGGCACCGTCCTCGATGAGAAGAGGGAGGCCCTCGAGGTCACCGACGCCGGCGTCGTCATACTGGACGAGGTGCCCGAGGAACCCAAGATCAACTGGTCTCTGCTCTTGGCTATCACAGGTGGGGCAGCAGCAGTGGGGCTGATCATGTTCCTCATACGGAGGAGGTTGCAACACATGTTGAGGAGGTGAAGTCGTACGGATGCGGTGGAGAGGCAAAGCAGAACGACAGACAGGCTCTTCACAAATGTAGCGCGGTGACTAAGGCTATGGGCACTCTCGGTCATCTCGAGGAGTCCGGTGAGACGGGGGCGACATGGCGATTCAGCCGCCCGATAGCGTCGGGATACATCGGCAGGAGTTACACGTGCCGCCTTCATACTGCCTGCATCCCCCTCATTCTCTCCCCCATGGTAGAGCGCAAACGGGAGCGAGATTCTTCGCTTCTCTCAGGGTGACGATGGCAGCTATCGCAGGGGAGGATCCTGTACCCTCACATCCCTTCTATCCCGACAGGTGGTCGGCGTCGGCCGGCGAGTCCTGTGGCGGTCGCTCTAGTCTGCTATCGCCGCGTCGAGCCGGGTAGTACTTGAGCTCCGCATCGTATGTGGGGTCCGGGCCGATATGAGCCATGGTGTTCGCCACCGCCTCTCTTATGGTCAGTCCTTCAGAGCACAGCTGTCGGATCAGGTAGGGGGTGGCTTCGTCCACGTAGTGCAGGTCCACCGTGGCATTCCAGGCCAGATACGCCAGGGCTCCCTTCTCGATGAACCCCGTAGCCAGGTCGGGAATGTATATGCCGGAACAGCCCATCATTATCACGATGGTGTCATCGAATCTCCCCTTCATTCCGCCGGTGATAAACTCCTGCGGTATACCGAACACGGTGGGATAATCCTCACCAACGGTGGCCATATGCAGTCGGCCGGCAAACTGGTCCTCCCAGTGTCTTACCCTGCTGTAGTTTTCATTCGTGAAGAGAAGGGTCTGGACATGTACCACCTCATCTTCTCCCACCAGACCCGAGTGGGCCCGGAAGATGATCAGCCTGTAGCCGAGGGTCGGCAGTTCCCGGTAGAGATCAACATCGACATCATCACCCTGGTAGAGATCCACTTCAAATCCGAACTCTTCAAGCTCAGTCGTCACCTCCGTGATGAACACTTCGTTTACCAGCATTACCGAAAGCTGGTCCACGATCGCCGCCCTTGGCGGCCCCGCATAACCCGGTGTGCTCCTGCCCGCTCCGTAGATACCGACGAGCACGCCGGTCACGACAAGGATCACCGCTATGGAGATCCAGGCGAACCTTGGCAGACGCCCCCAGAGGCGCTTACTCTCAACCTTCCTTGTCCTGGTGTGCTTCTTACGCTTTCCCTTAGCCAACTCCGGGTTGCGGGCACAATGCCGCCCTCCTGGTCGTTCCCGGACCGGCCTGGCGTGCCCGGGTTCTTGCCCTTTGATTCTACATTCCAATAGGCCGCCGGTCAAACCCCAGTCTCTTCCAATGCAAGATGCGCCTGGAGGGCCTCTCGTGGGCCGCCGGCGCACCTGCATGGTTGTGATAGTACCGCCGGTACTAGGGGGGATGCTAGGTCTCCCAGCAGGCGATGTCCCGGGCCTGCTCATTCTAACCCCACCTTAACGTTCGAGGATTATCCTTGTCCGGCATAACTGGTATATAATGGACGAGGCTG
>PWUB01000313.1 GCA_003563755.1 Clostridia bacterium | reverse complement strand
GTCCTGCGAGGCCGGGTCGCCCAGGTGCGCTTGCAGGAGGGTTATGCCCCATGGCCCCCAAGGCGGGTAAGAACTGGTGAAGACGACCCCGACTTCGTTGGTGCTGGCCGCGTCCAGGAAGTCGACGAAGGCTGTCTGCCCGGGGTCGGAGGGCATGTTGACGACCACGACATCGTAGTGGGCGATGTCATCGACGACGTCCCAGTTCCTCTCTTCTGCCCAGATGCTGTTGGCTACGAGCAGGCCAGTCAACTGAGAGGCGTAGTCGCCCAGCACCGCCACCCAGGCGGGTTGAAGGGCGAAGTCGACGGTGACGGTGTCAAGGGCAGGCACAGTCACATCGCGAGCTACGGAATCCGCGTACAGCACGGCGGAAGCCATGACATCGTAGATCCCGGACGGCGCCTCTATGGAGTACTGGCCGAGCACGTCGGTAACGTCGCCCAGAAGGGTGCCGAGCAAGGTGATGGCTGCCCCTTCGATCGGGTCGCCCGTCTCGGCATCGGTGACCGTGCCGGTGATGAACCCTGGAGGCGCGGGTTCGAGGGCGAAGTCCTGCCTCGTGCAGTCGTCCTCGAGAACCTGGACTACCGCGCTGTCTTCGGCATAGTAGAGGGCATCGGCGGTCAGGGTGTACTCGCCCGGCGGCAGGGAAAAGACATAGTAACCGAGGAGATCGGTATGTGCTGCCTGGCCGGTTTCAGCGATGGATATCTCGGCTCCGGCCAGCGGCTACGCGGTCTGTGCATCGGTCACGTACCCCTCGATGCAGCCCAGGCCCACCTCGGCCCGATAGGCGGCGATGACATGTTTGATCTCCCGAACGGTGCGGGCGTTGTCGCCATCTGCTGCATGCCCTGTGGGTACCCCCTGGTAATCAACGCCGGGGTTGGAGAAGTACGGCACACTGACATGGTCCACGCCGTCAGGGAAGTATGTGCCACTCGTGTAGGTCATCACCGAGCAGTAGTGGCCTTCATCGTCGCCGGTCCAGCGCCAGCCGGCCGACCAGGTGTTCGCGGGCCAGTCGTTCCAAATCGTGGGGCCGGGCTGGAAACTCTGGTCCTTGTGGTGGTGGCATCCCATGTTATGGCCCATCTCATGGATGTGGGTGTAAGCCAAGGCGGCCTGCTGGACACGGGTCAGCGAGAAAGCATAACCCGGGCGACCGGCCTGGTAAGTCAGCAGCCACGCCAGTCCGCCAGTGTCACTGACGCGGGCAAAGATCGCCACCAGGTCTGCCCCGTACTGGTCCCGCCAGTCGTGGACCTCGTCCATGTAGCCATCCTCCGGTTCTGTCAAGCGGACCAGATGAGTGACGCTGTCGTCCTGTGTCTCATCGTAATCGACCTGTGCGGAATGGACCAATCGCATGGAGGCGCCGACCTGGCTGTTATCCAGCACGAGTTCGGCCTTCTCCATCGCCTGGGCAATCACATTGTGGATGCCTCCGCCGAAATCGTCCGCCCATTCTCGCGCCAGGGGGGTGTAGACCACCATGACGTCGATGGTGGCGGGGTCCGAAGGATCCTGACCGACAGCTATACGGTCCTGAAGTTCGGCGATCTCGGCTTCGTCCTCGGGTCCCGGAGGCGGAGGAACAATGACCGGCGAGGCCTGCACCTCGTCCACCTTAGCCGGGTCGAGTTCAGCGAGATAGTGGCTTAAGGTCTCAGGTTCGTAGAGTATCAAATACTGGCGGCTCTCGCCCGGGATCTTGACCGAGGCCAGGGTCCGCCCTCCATACGTAGATATGAGAATGTAGCTGGCGGGACAGGCCTGCACCCGTCCCCTTACGCTAACCGTGCCCTGGGTATCGATCGATACCCGGTCGACGGTCGCCGTATACGAGGCATCGGCAAACAGGTTCAGGGCAAGCTCATCGCCTACGGCCACTGCATCGGGGTCACCGACCCAGGATGCCAGTGTAACCTGGCTCAGCCTGGACGCGGATCCGAGGACAGGATGGTCCTCCATGCCGGGCCCGTCTGGGGGGGCTTGCGGAGGGCCTGCCTCGTCTATGAGGGAGAGCCGCACCGGTTCGTGCACGACCATATCCAGGCTTGAGCCCCCGGGGATAGTCGTCTTGGAGGCGTTGGGCGCCACCCCACGGTCTTCAGCCAGCAGCGGAGCCCCGGGCAGCAACAAGCCCAGGGCCAGCGCCAGGGCGATTAGAATGCTAAGTGTCTTTTTCACTTCTTTTTCCTCCTTGTTGTTCCTTCGCTCCGACCTATACCACCCTGAGATTCTTCGCTTGTCCCGACGAGTGGGGACTCACTCAGAATGAGAAAGGCATGAGCGATTCTCTGCTCCATCTCATGTCACATCAAGCATACTGGTCCCGATGAATCGGGGATCATGATGACACATAGTGGAGCCTGTCTGTTATCCACCCCAGAACGACTCGGGGTGTCTTTGAACGCCCAGGACCGACCTGCTCCCCGGACGGGGAACTCCCATGGGCGGAAAGTGGCTAAATCGATAATCCGATCCTATCACGACCCTGTCCTCTGTGTCGTTTGCCGCACCGATAATCTCGCACTACAATATACGCGGTGGTGGTATCTGCCATCGCCAGAAACTAAAGAAGAGACCTGTTGCCGCAGGTCTCCTGGTTATCTAGGCCGGATTCCCCGGCCTGTCCCCTGTGACTTGCGCGGTTCTGTTCCTCCCCCACCGCCCATAATGAGAGCCGGTCCCGTCTGTTAAGGCCGACGGGGCCCAGATCAAGTGGGTATCCCCGCCCGAAGGCCGCCTCTTACGCACAGCAGATCCCTTCATCACCCGACTCATGGCCGCGACGCACATCACTACAGGCCAAGTGTCGCGAAGAGAGGAACACCAAGCCCTGTACATAGTCTATCGAATGCCCCACGGTGTGTCAATATCCCTTCACTCGTGTGGGAGAAATGCCAGCCAGTGTTCTCCGCTTGGCCGCATTCGCCTATGCGAAGAGGAGCGAAAGCGAAGAGTGAAGAGAGACGACAGTAAAGAGTGAAGAGTGAAGCGAGGTTACAGTGAATAGTGAATGGGGGGCGGGGACAGCTGTCAGCTGTCAGCATTCAGCGGTCATGGTGAAGGGGGCCGGGGGCTCGCGATGACAGATGTCCACCGGGGTGGCCGAAGGCACTGTAGAGGTCACAGTGTCGGGACTGGCATCGGTGATGCTTGAGCCAGTCCTATCTAGTGATATCAGCCCGTCTCAGGATCCGCGATAGCAGATCGACGCTGATCTCCGTCCGGTGAGGGTTTGGGATGGGCAGGACCATATCGCCTCTTACCATGTACGGGTGTTTCCCTTCCTGATAGGGACCTTCGAATCCAGGGGCGTGGAGTCGACTGACGAGATCCGTCCAGGAGACCGGGGAGAGCTTAGCCACCGATCTCGATTTCCCTCAGCTGGTCTATGCGGTGTTCACCCAACGGAGGAATAGGCAGCCCCTTCTTCAAACTGATCAGAATCCATCCGTCGACGACCTCAGCCAGGTTTCTACGACACTCCTCCAGTGTTCTCCCGGTCGCCCAGACACCGGCTAAGGCGGGAATCTCCCCGTAGTACGGTTCTTCATCTTCGATGATCTCATACCGGGCCTCTGCCATTGCAGCTTGAATGTACTCAACAATCATGGTCCTCCCTTCAG
>PWUB01000279.1 GCA_003563755.1 Clostridia bacterium | reverse complement strand
CACACCTGAGGAACCTGAGGCCGGTCCTGCTAAGCATTTCCACCAATGATGGCCTGTCCATGAATGCGAAGAATCTGGGCCTTCTGCTCAACGCACAGAACGTGTATTTCGTCCCCTTCGGTCAGGACAATCCCGTTGATAAGCCCAACTCACTGGACGGGGATCTGTCCAGGCTTGCGGAGGCGGCGATGATGGCGATGCAGGGCAGACAGCTGCAGCCCGTTCTCATAGAAAGATCCAGTCCCTGACCGGAGGTAGTCCATGAACGGCAAGCGAGTGGCCATTTTGGGAGCGACCGGTCTGGTGGGCTCAATGCTGATTGAGATCTTGGAGGAGCGCAGGTTCCCGGTCGCAGATCTGAAGCTTTACGGCACATCGCGCTCCCGGGGGACCAGGGTAGAGGCCTTCGGAGAAATGCTCGAGGTTGAGACCGTCGGCCCCGGTTCCTTTCGGGACGTGGACCTGTGGTTTTTCGCGGCAACGGCCGGGGCGTCCAGGGAGCATGCACCGGGGGCGGTCGAGCACGGAGGGGTCGTCATTGACAAGTCAGGTGCCTTCCGGATGGATGACTCGGTCCCCCTGGTCGTGCCCGAGGTGAACAGCCATCATCTTCACAATCACGGGGGAATCATCTGCAGCCCAAACTGCACCACCATACAGATGGTGGTCGTCCTCAAGCCGATCGAGGACGCCGTCGGGTTGAAGCGGGTCACCGCCGTGACCTATCAGTCGGTCTCCGGCACGGGCAGAGATGCGATCCGCGAACTGAAGAGACAATCCGGGCAGGTCCTCTCGGGGGAGCGGCCGGAGAGGGAGGTCTACTCTGAGCAGATTGCATTTAATGTCATACCGCAGATAGATTCCTTTCTTGATCATGGATACACCAAAGAGGAATGGAAACTGATCAGGGAAACCAAGAAGATCCTCGACCGCCCCGATCTCGGCGTGTCAGCCACCTGCGTCCGGGTGCCGGTCCTCGTGGGTCACAGTGAGGCGGTGTTGATCGAGACACGCAAATCCCTGGATCCGGACGAGGCGCGGTCTCTGCTGGCGAGATCACCCTCAATAGAGGTCCTGGATGATCCAGATCGAGCCCTTTATCCGGTGCCCTCTGACGCCTCCGGAAGTGACCGGGTGCATGTCGGTCGCATCAGGCGGGATCTCAGTTCACCTGATGGTCTGTGGTTGTGGATTGTGGCCGACAACCTGCGAAAGGGCGCCGCCACCAATGCGGTGCAGATAGCTGAGTCTCTTCTGAACTCAGGGTCGCTGTAGGGGGGCGGGCGGATGAATATCTTGGTCCAGAAGTTCGGTGGAACTTCGGTGGGCACCAGGGAGGCACGCAGGAGGGTGGTCTCCCGCGTCTCGAAGACCAGGCGCAACGGGTATGCCCCGGTTATCGTGGTTTCGGCCCTCGGAAGGGACGGCGACCCCTACTCGACGGACACCCTGTTGGACCTGGCCAGGGAGGCCAGCAGTGACCTCGAACCCCGGGAACTGGACCTGATCATGTCCTGCGGGGAGATCATCAGCAGCGTCATCGTGTGCGGCAACCTTATGACGGGGGGCCTTCCCTCGAGGGTGCTCACCGGTCCGCAGGCGGGCGTGGTCACTGACGGTGCCCACGGTGATGCCGGCATCATCAGGGTCAACCCTGAACGGATAGAGGGGCTGCTACAGGAGGGCAAGATCCCTGTCATCGCCGGTTTCCAGGGGATCACCGACAGCGGAGAGATCACGACCCTGGGCAGGGGGGGCAGCGATACCACGGCTGCCTCCATCGGCGTCGCCCTGGGGGTGGAGACCGTGGAGATCTATACCGACGTCGACGGCGTCAAGACCGCTGATCCCAGGATTGTGCCCGAGGCCAGGACGATCGAAAGGATTACCTACCTTGAGATGCTCCAGATGGCCAACGGGGGCACGCGGGTCCTGAACCCTCGGGCCGTGGATGTGGCGATGAGGCACAATCTGCCGCTACGGGTCCGGTCAACGTTCTCCGATGCCCCGGGAACCCTCGTGGGCGGAGCAGGCGACAGCAGGATGTCCGGATGGGGGAGAGGCATGCGCCCGGTCACCGGTGTCACATACATACCGGATCTCAGTCAGATCCTGGTATCAAATACCGACGGCATACCGCACACGAAGGCATTTCGCACGCTGGCTGATGCAGGTGTCAGCGTTGACATGATCTCAATGAGCAGCGGACCGCTGAGGGTTGTGGTTGCGAGTGAGCAGGTCTGCCGGTCCGAGGAATGCCTGAAGGAAATCGGGTTGATACCCAGGGCCCTGAACGGTTGTGCCAAGGTGTCGGTAGTCGGTTCGGGCATGCACAGTCTGCCCGGGGTGATGGCAAATGTGTCTGAGGCCCTCAGTTCAGTGGGGGTGGAGATCATCCAGACCTCAGATTCGCATGTGACCATCTCCTGTCTTGTGCATGGCGAGGACGTGGAGAAGGCAGTGCGGGCTCTTCACAGGCGTTTCGGGTTGGACCTGGAGTTAGATCGGAGGGCTGCAGAATGAGACCAGTGAGCTGGGGCAGGGTGTTCACCGCCATGGTGACGCCCTTTGACTCGAAACAGGAAGTGGACCATGATGTTGCGCGGTCGCTGGCAGAATTCCTCGTGGATTCCGGTTCCGACGGGCTGGTGGTATCCGGGACCACCGGGGAGTCTCCGGCCCTCAGCCGTCAGGAGAAGCTGGGGCTGTTCGAGACCGTCATCGATGCCGTCGGGGACAGGGCAACTATCATTGCGGGTACCGGCTCCAACGGGCACAGCGACACCGTGTCACTGACTAAGGATGCGGAAAAGCTGGGAGCTCACGGGGCCATGCTGGTCACGCCTTACTACAACAAGCCGCCCCAGAGGGGGCTGGTGGAGCACTTTCGACGGGTGGCGGAAAGCACCTCCCTGCCGGTACTTTTATACAATGTCCCGGGGCGCACCGGGGTGAACCTGCTCCCGTCATCCGTGGGAGAACTGTCGGGGGTGCCCAACATCGTTGCTCTCAAGGATGCCGGCGGGAACCTGGAACAGACGGCTGAGACACTCAGGGCAGTGCCGGAGGACTTTTTGATATACAGCGGCGAGGACAGTCTGACCCTGCCGATCATCTCGGTGGGAGGCTATGGTGTGGTCAGCGTGGCCTCTCACGTGGCGGGTCGGAGAATAAAGGACATGATCGAAAGGGCCGTGTCCGGTGACACGGCCGGTGCGGCCCTCGCTCACAGAGAGCTGTTCCCCCTCTTCAGGGCGGTCTTTGTGACCACGAACCCGATCCCGGTCAAGGCGGCGGTGCGGATGCTGGGCATTGATGTGGGAGATCCCAGGCTGCCCCTTGTGCCGGTCGCCCCGGAGGAGCGGGCCGCCCTGAGGGATGCCATGCAGCCCCTCGGCCTCATCGACTGACCCGGGCACAGGGGCGCGGCCGCGATTTGCAGGTTGAGATGAGCTACCTTTCCTCTGTCCATCTTCAGCCGGCTGGCTTCCTCTGCAGCGATCGGAGGGGCCAGCCTGCGCATCATACCCCGGGCGGTCATGATGTCGTCTGGGCTTAGACTCCGGCACTTGCAGTTCAGGGCGCCCCGCGCTCGGGGATGTCCGGATCTCTGCTCGTTCATTGCCGGGTTTCTCATGCCCTT
>PWUB01000287.1 GCA_003563755.1 Clostridia bacterium | reverse complement strand
TCCTGAGGAAGAGGTGGTGAGAGATCATGATAGATTCGCTGAACATATCGGGATCGGCCCTCACAGCGGGACGCCTGCGCCTCGACGTTGTGGCAGCCAACATAGCGAATGCAGAGACCACCAGGACGGCTGATGGCCTTCCCTACCGCCGCCGGACCGTGCTCCTGGCAAGCGGTGATTCCCGCTTTGATGCCGTGCTCAGGGCCCAGCTTCAGCGGCTCCCGGTCCACCTTGGCCGGCGAGAGTCTTCGGCGGTCCGTGGGGTGCAGGTGGCGGGGATAGTGGACGATGCTGCTCCGTTCGAGTACAGACACGACCCTGATCATCCTGATGCGGACGAAAACGGCTACGTTGCCTATCCGAATGTGGACCTGGTCAGGGAGATGACGGACCTCCTGATGGCCAGCAGGGCCTACCAGGCCAATACGACGACTTTCAATGTGACGAAGAACATCATCGCCGCAACCTACCGCATGGGCGGTTAGCGACCCTTCCGGAGGGAGGAATTGTCAAATGACGGGTGTCACACCACCATCGCCCCTGGGTGCCGACCGAGTCACCAATGCCGGTGTTCCCCCCGTTGGTCCGGCCGGTCCTTCTGCCGTCCCCGACGCTGGCGCCGGCCGGATCGATTCATCATCCTTCGGGGATGCGCTCCTCGGGGCCCTGTCGAGGGCGAACGAGCTGGAACTGGCCTCGGATCGGGCGACGACCCAGCTGGCGATGGGCACAAGCGACGACATCATCGGCGCGGTGGTGGCCGCGGAGAAGGCGCAGCTGGCCATGGGTACCGTACTGAGATTGAGGCAGCAGGCGCTGGAGTCCTATGAACAGATTATGCGGATGCCTCTATGATGGAGGTTGGTGAATCGTGACAGCGACAGCGAGTATCGGGGGTATGGCGAACAGGTTCAGGGAGGCGCCTGCATGGGCCAGGGTTCTGGCTGTAGGTGCCCTGCTCTGCCTCGTATTGTCGTTTTTGGTGTGGTGGCTTCTCCTCGCCGGTTCCAGCGACGACATGGCGCCTCTGTTCAGTGATCTCACCCTGGAGGATGCTGCCGGCATACAGGCATACCTTGAGGAGAGGCGGATTCCTCACCGCATAGGGGGTGGGGGGGATGTCATCGAGGTTCCCGTCGACCGTGTCCACTCCCTTCGCCTCGAGCTGGCATCCCAGGGCCTGCCCAGCCGGGGCGCCGTGGGGTTTGAGTTGATGGATTCTCTTCCCTGGGGAGCCACGGACTTCGAGCGCCACGTGAGTTACATCAGGGCCCTGCAGGGGGAGCTGGAGAGAACCATCGAGGGTTTCGAGGAGGTGCGGCGGGCCCGGGTGCACGTCGTTCTGCCCAGGGAGAGCGTATTCGTGTCACAAAAGACTCCCGCGACGGCGGCAGTCTTCCTCGAAATGCGTCCCCTGGCCAGGCTCGAAGCGGATGCGGTCCGGGGTGTTATCCACCTGGTGGCTTCGAGCGTGGAGGGGTTGAGCCCCGCGGAGGTCACGGTGGTCGACACCCAGGGCAGCATCCTGTCGGATAGGGCCCTGCGGCAGGACGCACCGAACGAGTCGGCGATGGACAGCATGCAGATGCAGCTGGGGTTCGAGGAATCCCTTCGCAGCCGACTGCAGGGTATGCTGGAGCAGGTACTGGGCCCCGGAAACGTTGCCATCCAGGTCAGCGCCCAACTGAATTTCGACGACAGAGAGGTTTACCGTGAGTTCTTTGAGCCGGCGGGCGCCGACGGGGGATTGGTGACGGACATGCACCTGGTGGAGGAGCAGTTCTCAGGTACCCAGGGGGCGCCGGAGACGGGGGCCGGAGCCGACAGCAATCTTCCCAGCTACCACTCCTGGCACACCGACGGCGAATCCAGCTACGAACGCAGCGAGCTGACGCAGAACGTGGTCGTCAACCGGACCACCGAACACTGGCGCGTGGCTCCCGGCGCGGTACAGCGCCTGTCCGTAGCCGTGGTCGTCAACGGAACCCTCACTCCCCAGCAAGAAGAGGTGCTCGGAGGAGTGGTGAGCGCAGCCCTCGGTTCCGACGCCAACCGCAACGACAGCGTCATGGTCACGGGCATGCCCTTCGACACGACCCTCGCCGATCAACTGCGCGAGCACGCGGATAGGGAGGCACTGCCCGCAGAGAGGGAGCCGAGCCGGATTCCCCCGCTGTTTGCTTCCCGTTACGTCACCATGGCTGTAGCGGGGGCCCTGCTGGCGGGGATGTTGATCCTCGTGCTCAGACGCCGGGCCCGTGGCGGTCCCGAGGAGGAATTCGTCTTTGCAGAGGAAGAGGACGCGGTCGTTCTGCCCTCAGGCGAGGCTGCCCAGAGACGAGATGCCCTGCTCGAGGCCATAGCCCATCAGGGCAACGGTCTTCGAGGCACCGCCGGCGAGATGGCAGAGGAGAATCCTGCGAAGGTAGCCGAGTTGCTGCGAACCTGGCTTGCGGAAGGAACGAGAGCCCATTGATGGGCGACCTGGGAGGTGAGGCGGGTAATGGCCACCATGGAAGATACCAGTGAAGAGACCGGGGATCATATTGAGTCGCTGGGTGGAGCGAAAAAGGCCGCCGTGCTTCTGATCAGTCTCGGCCGGCAGACAGCTGCCAAGGTCTTGAGGTACTTCAACGAGTCCGAGATCGAGGCCATCGCTTACGAGATCGCCAACATGCAGAACGTTCCTGCAGAGGTCCGCGACGAGGTGCTGGAGGAGTTCGCCAGCATAGCAACTGCCCAACAGTACGTATCTCAGGGCGGTGTGACCTACGCTCAACAGATTCTGGAAGATGCCGTGGGACGGCAGCGAGCCTCGGATCTGATGTCGCGCCTGACCACATCCATGCAGGCCAGGCCCTTCGAGGTGATGCGCAAGATGGACCCGGAGCAGATAATCAACTTTCTACAGGGTGAGCATCCCCAGACCATAGCCCTCGTCATCTCCTACCTCGAGTCCGAGCAGGCGGCCGTGGTTCTATCCTCCCTGCCGGAAGACGAACAGTCCATCGTGGCCAGGCGCCTGGCGGTCATGGACCGCACATCGCCGGGCATCGTGGAGAGGCTGGAGACACTGTTTGAGCACAAGTTCTCATCGCTGATGTCTCAGGACTACACCAAGACAGGTGGGATCGACTCACTTGTTGCGGTACTGAACCGGGTTGACCGTGGGACTGAGAAATCCATTCTCGGACGGCTGGAAAAGTCCGATGAGCTGCTGACAGAGGAGATTAAGAAGCGCCTGTTCACCTTCGATGACATCGCCGGCCTGGACGATCGGTCCCTGCAGCGCGTGCTCAGGGAGATCGACCTGCACAGCGACCTGCCCCTCGCACTGAAGGCCAGCAGCGATTCCGTCAAGGACAAGATATTCTCCAACATGTCCGAGCGGGCTGTTGAGACTCTGCAGGAGGACATCGAATACATGGGGCCGGTCAGGCTGAGCTCAGTTGAGGAAGCCCAGCAGAAGATCGTCAACGTCGTCAGAGAGCTGGAGGAGAAGGGAGAAATCGTCCTTGCCAGGGGTAGAGAGGAAAGCATGGTCGTCTGATATCACGACCATCATCAAGACCGAACAGGTGGTCGAGGAAGGAGTGCGCCTGCTGTCGGAGCTGGCCGCCGCTGCCGAAAACTGCACCGGGGACGAGGTAGCGTCGAGGATGCAGAAGGAGGCGGAAAGAATGCTCGGCCAGGCCCGTGAGAAGGCGGAGACTCTCCTCCGCGACGCCGAGGAGCGCCTCAAGAAACTCGAGAGAGAGGCCTACGAGCGTGGCTGGGAGTGTGGCAGCCGCGACGGTCACCGGGAGGGGCGCAGGAGGCTCGTCGAGGTGTCCGAGGGGCTGGAGGAGCAACTGGTTGGTCTCAGGGCACGCGAGGAGAGTCGCTGGGAACAGCTGGCCTCAGAGCTGGTGGTGGTGGTGCTCGAGGCCGTTGAGAAGGTGCTGAGGCGCCAGTTCAGCGACTCAGAGGCGGCGCTGCACCTCATCAAGGAAGGATTGAGGCGCTTCTCCGATGTCTCAGACATCACCCTGGTCGTCTCCCCGGAGGACATGGGCGAAACGCTGCAGCGACGCTCGGAGCTGGAGGACGTGATTCCTCCGCGGACGGAGCTGATCCTTTTGACGGACGAAGTGTTGGGGCCGGGTGAGTTCAGGCTCCGCGGGCAGGAGGGCGTGTTTGAGGGTACGGTGTCAGACCTGATTGCATCGCTGAAGAGACGGATGAGAGAGGGACGGGTTGGTGATGAAGACCGTGCTGAGCCCCAAGTTGAGTAGGATACGAAAGGTCATCGAGGACTGGGAACCGTGGGAGCGCTACGGGTACGTGCAGCGGGTCGTGGGTCTGACCCTCGAGGCGCGCGGACCCTCCGTGAGAATCGGGCAGCTGTGCAGGCTGCTCTCCGATGAACCAGGCGAGGAACAGCTCGCAGAGGTAGTGGGCTTCAACGACAGCACCATCATCCTGCTGCCGCTGTCGGAGGTCCACGGGATCAAAGCGGGAACGCGCCTCCAGGTGATGCCTACCACCTTCGGGGTGGGGGTCGACCTTGACCTGAAGGGGCGCATTCTCGATGGACTGGGGCGGTGCATCGACGGCGCGCCGCCGGCCCTCGCACAGAGGCGGAGCATCTACGGGGCGCCTCCCTCTCCCCTCAAGAGGCAGCGTATCAACCGACCCCTCGCCACGGGCATCCGTGCCCTGGACGGGCTGGTGACCTGCGGACAGGGCCAGAGGCTCGGCGTATTCTCAGGCAGCGGTGTGGGCAAGAGCACCCTCCTGGGGATGATTGCCAGGACCAGCGATGCCGATGTCAACATTATCGGCCTGATCGGGGAGCGCGGTCGGGAGGTGCGCGATTTCATCGAGGATGACCTGGGTCCCGAGGGGCTTGAGAAGTCGGTCGTCATCGTTGCCACCTCTGATCAACCGCCCCTTCTGAGGATCAAGGCGGCCTTCGTGGCGACGACGGTGGCGGAATATTTCCGGGACTGCGGGCATGACGTCCTGCTCATAATGGACTCTCTCACCCGCTTTGCGATGGCCCAGAGAGAGGTCGGCCTGGCGGCCGGCGAGCCGCCGGCTACCCGCGGTTACCCGCCGTCGGTCTTCTCGCTGCTGCCCCGCCTACTGGAGCGTTCGGGCAACTCCGACCGCGGCACCATGACGGCCTTCTACTCGGTGCTGGTGGAGGGCGATGATATGGATGAACCCATCGCCGACACGGTCCGGGGGATTTTGGACGGACACATTGTTCTCTCCCGAACCCTGGCCGACGAGGGTCACTACCCCGCCATCGATGTCCTGCGGAGCGTCAGCCGACTGATGACCGACGTGGTGGATCCCGATCACGGGGAGGCCGCAGCGGAGTTCAAGCGGCTGCTTGCCGCCTACGAAGATGCCCGCGACCTCATCAACATCGGTGCCTACCGTGAGGGATCCGATCCTTCTGTTGATCGTGCTGTGGCAAAGCGGTCTGCGATGCTGCGCTTTCTTCGCCAGGATGTCACCGACAGAACCGATATGTCCCGGACCATCGATGAGCTGGCGCGGGTGATGGATGATCCCGGTGACGGGAGGGTGAGTGAATGAGTTCAGAGTTTAGGCTGGAGCGAGTCTACCGGATGAGGAGCCGCCAGCACCGGCACGAGGAGCTGCGCACCCTGAAGGCCAACCAGCTCCGCCGCCAGAGCCGGACGGCCCTGGAGGCCGCCAGTGACCATCTGGATCGAAAGGGAGCCGCCCTGGTGGAGTCGGGAACCAGGGGCTGCAACGCGGCGACACTGCACCGCCGCTGGTGGCACATGACGAGGCTGCAACGGGAGAAAGAGGACCTGGAGGAGGACCTGCAGGTGAAGGAGAGACACGCCGAGGAGTGCCGGCACCAGCTGCGCCGGGCGCGGCAGCGCAGAGACGTGCTCAGGAGCCTCAGGGAAAGAGCCGAGGCCAGGAATCGGTTGAAGCAAAAGCGTCGTGAACAGAAGACCATCGATGATGTAGCGTCGGCACGGTACGTGATGAGAAGAGGTGAACAAGGGCCTTGACGACGGACACACAGATGATTGACGCGATCCATTTTGTGCCCGGCACCGGGGGAGAGCAGGAATGCGGACAGGTGGATTCTCACAGATGGGACCAGCTCTGGTCGCTGCTGGCACTTGCTGTCGACGACGAGGATGAACCCACGGCCATACTGCACCGGATGCTGCGGGATGATGATGAGGAAGAGGAGACAGTGTCACCGGGTATCCCGGCGGCATTGCTGCCGGGTGTCCCTGCCGCATCGGCTTCGACCGCGGTGCGCGATGCAGAAGCTCAGCCAGAAGGGAGTGAGGGACCGGGAGGTTGGCAGCCGGTCCCGGGTCCGTATCCGGTGCTGAGCGCCGGAGCAGGATTCACCCCGACGATGTTAACCGTGCCCGCCCAACAACAGCCTCAACCCGACGCCGCCGACGGGATCACCCCCGGTGAACTCCCCGTGGATGCCCAGGGGGCGAAGGAGCCGGGCTGGATTGATACAGAATCCGAGCCCGCGCCTTCCCCGGTGAATCCCGCGCCGCTAAAATCCTCCGTTGCCCACGCGCCGGGCGGTGAGGCTCCGAGCGAGCACACCGGGGAGGCGGAGGTCACGGTTTCCGACGATCGGTGGGTGTCTCTGTCACCGCAGGCAGGCGGCAGAACTGCCGAGCCGACCGCAAAACAGGCAATCCCCGGCGAGCAGGGGGTTGGTGATGCACCGACGCTGCAGGACGCCGAGGCACCGGATCCCCGGACACCGCGTCCCCCGGAGCGCATCGAACCGCCTGCTTCGAACTCGGGGGAGGCGGTGGCAGAGGCCGGGACAGCCGCCCCGAATGCGCCGGAGATCCCCTCCGCCGCGGCGGATGAACCAGGGACGGTATCCGGGGAAGGCTCGCGTCCAGGGCCGCCGGTCCGGGAGACGATCAGTCGCTCTCCGGAGAGTTTCGTGCACCTGCGGGTGCGCGATGAGGCGGTATCGACCGTTGATATCAGGCTGCGGACCCACGGTGGTAACCTCAGCGGCCGACTGCATACAGGAGACGACGCTCTCATGAAGGACCTGTCCGCGGGGCTGGACTCCCTTCGGCGCCATCTCGGGGAACTCGGATACGGCGACGTAGACCTCAACCTGGGCACCGACGGACGCCAGCACAGAGACATGTATCGCCGCAACGACCCCAGGGGCCTTGCCTTCAGGGAAGTGACCCATCCGACATTCACCAGCCGACCGCACAGAACCCAGGGTCATGAACGCTCTCTGGTGGACGTACTGGCGTGAGAAAGGGAGGCGAATCACATGGACATGCGGATCAATGATGCCCTGCCGGCCCAGGGACCCCCTGCCGGTACCTCCGGGGCGACGAATCAGCTGGACCAGGATGCCTTCATGAAGATCCTCGTGGCCCAGCTGAGATACCAGGACCCCCTGAGTCCCATGAACGATAGGGAGTTCATCGCGCAGATGACCCAGTTTTCGACACTGAACCAGGTTCAGACCCTCGTACGCAACCAGATGACCATGCTCGGTGCCAGCCTATTGGGACAGCGATTCGTCGTGGAAACCGCATCGGGGCAGCACTCGGAGAGCACTGTGACCTCCATCCGGTGGAACGGTGACCAGCTGTTGATCAACACCGACGATGGACGGAGCATGACCCTCCGCGAGATATCCGGGCTTCGCTGGGCCGGCGAAGGGGATGGATGAGTCATGATCGATGCCACGGCGAATCGTGTGCAGAGGGTGGGGACCACCGGCCCGCAGGCCGGCCGAGAGGCGCGTTCTCCGTCGAGGCAGAATCGCAGCACCTTCCACGAGGTTCTGGACCGACAGATGCACGAGTCAGTATCGGTGAGCAGGCATGCCCGGCTGAGAATGGAGCGCGACGGCATACAGCTGGATAGGGGACAGGACCGGCGTCTCGACAGTGCTGTCAGGCGGGCGGCAGACAGGGGATCAAGGACATCCCTGGTCCTCATGGATGACATGGCCATGGTGGTAAACGTGACAACCAGGACCCTGATAACTGTTGTATCCGGGGACCGGCAGAACGACGGCGTGTTCACCGACATAGACTCCGCCGTCATAGCCGATTGAGACTGGACCTCTGAGAGGAAGTCCGGATCGCCGAACGCCAGATGCGATCCAGTCCCCGAGGATTCTCGAAGAAAGAGGGGAGAAAACGACGATGATGCGATCCCTATTCGCCGGAGTTTCCGGACTGAAGAATCATCAGCTGAAGATGGACGTGCTGGGCAACAACATATCCAACGTCAACACCGCGGGCTTCAAGGCATCGCGGGCCAGTTTCGCCGAGATGTTCAGCCAGACACTGCAGGGTGCCACCGCGCCGTCGGATGCCAGGGGTGGGACCAACGCCCAGCAGGTGGGCCTGGGCAGTTCCCTGTCATCGATTGATGTTCTGCACACCCAGGGTAACCTTCAGAGCACGGGCGGAGTGACCGACATGGCCCTCGAGGGCCAGGGCTTCTTCATAGTACGGGATGCGGGACAGATGGCCTATACCCGTGCCGGCACCTTTCAGCCCGATGCTGACGGGTTCCTGGTGACCCCGACGGGCCTGCGGGTGCAGGGGTGGAGGGCGACGGAAGGTGAGCTGCCGCGCACCGACTCGACCAACCTGGATGATTTGTGCATCCTCCTGGGGGAGGCCATCGGCGCCAGCACCACCACCAGGGTGGTCTACCATAACAACCTCAATTCAGCCTCCGACGGGGGCTATGAATGGACGACGCCGGTGGAGGTCTTCGATTCGCAGGGACGGCAGCACTCCATCGAGGTCACCTTCGCCCGCTGCGAGGACGAGGCGAATACCTGGCACTGGAGCGTAGATACTCCCGACGGCGAAATCGACGACCAGGGCACGATCCTTTTCGACGAGGGAGGGCTCCTCATCGAGGGGGGTGAGGGCACCGTCAGCCTGGAGATCGAAGGTGCCGAGGACATTGACCTGGTACTTGACTTCTCCAGTATCACCCAGTTTTACGGGTCAACGACGGTGGCAGCCGCTGAGCGAGACGGGTATCCCATGGGAACCCTGGAGAACTTCACCATCGACTCGGGCGGGGAGATAACCGGCGTTTACTCCAACGGCCGGACCCAGACGCTGGGCCAGGTGGCCGTCGCGGCCTTCTCGAACCCGGCCGGCCTGATCGTGGAGGCAGGCAACGTCTTCCGGGAGTCCAACAACTCCGGCATGAAGCAGGTGGGCCCCCCGGGTACCGCCTCGAGGGGAACGATCGCCGCCGGAACCCTCGAGATGTCCAACGTGGATCTATCCGAGCAGTTCGTGGAGATGATCGTGACCCAGCGGGGTTTCCAGGCTAACTCCCGGATCATCAGCACGTCCGACGAGATGCTGCAGGAGCTGGTCAACCTCAAGAGGTGATAGTCGATGAGATGCGGGGATCGGCTTCAGGGAGGAGATGAGTCCCGTTGATAAGTGCAACCAGGCTCAATGGAGCAGCCATACACCTGAACGCGGAGATGATCGAGGCCGTGGAGTCGACCCCCGACACCATGATCACCCTGACCACGGGCAAGAAGATCATGGTGTCCGAGCCCGTTGATGTGATAGTGAGCAGAGTCATGCAGTACCGACGCCGGGTACACTCACCGGCGCTGGAATAGGGGTGCAATCGTGGAACTCACGGCGATACTCGGCCTGATATCAGGGATCATCCTTCTGTTATGGGCGATCACCTCGCGCGGGACCGTCGGTACGTTCTGGGATGCCTCGGCTGTTGTCATAGTCCTGGGAGGAACGCTGGGTGCGGTGGCGGTCTCGCACGGCGCAGAGCAGATCAAGAGCATTCCCGGGTCACTGCTCCGGGCCTTCCGCGGTGAGGGTCGGGGTCGGAAGGAAATCCGGGATAAGCTGCTTGAGCTGGCGCGCAAGGCCCGCGGCGAGGGCCTGCTGGCTCTGGAGGATGATCTCGGCGACATAGATGATGCCTTCCTTCGGGATGCGGTGCAGCTGTTGGTGGATGCTACGCCCTCGGAGGATCTCAGGAACGTACTCGAAAACAGGATGCAGCACGAAAGCGTCGCCGCGGACAGGGGAAACGCGGTGTTCGAGACAGCCGCTGCCAGCTCTCCCGCCTTCGGGATGATCGGCACCCTCATCGGCCTCATACACATGCTGCGCGACCTGGAAAACCCCGACACCATCGGGGGAGGGATGGCGGTCGCACTGATCACGACCTTCTACGGGACGCTGTTTGCGAATCTCGTGTTCTCGCCGATCGCACGCAAGCTTCGGGAGCTCACCGAGAAAGAGCTGCAGCGCCGGGAGATGATTCTCACCGGTGTCCTTGCTATCCAGGACGGAAAGAACCCCCGCTTCATCGACAGCAAGCTCAGAACTTATCTGCCCGAAGGTTCCATCAGCGATGAGGATGTGCACAGGGAAGGCGCCGAATCCCTGAGGGCAGAGGAAGGGAGGGACCTTGCCTCCGATGACTGAGGACCGGATGAAGAGGAGACAAGCCAAAGACACCAAGGATGCCTGGCTGGTGACCTACTCGGACATGGTGACCCTGCTCCTGGCCTTCTTCGTGCTCCTGTTCTCCTTTTCCACCCTGGACATGGTGCGGTTTCAGCGGGCTCTCATTTCCCTTCAGGAAGCCCTGGGAGTGCTGCAAGGGGGACGCACCGTTGCTGCTGATCCCGTGGACACGGACGATACCCTCAACCGCGAGATGCACAGGGAGGCGTTACAGATCGCCCAGCTCTTGGCGGTGCGGCAGCAGCTGGAACGGGCCCTGGAGGACGGGGACCTCGGGGGCGGTGTGACCCTGGATCTGACGGAGCGGGGCCTGATCCTTCACTTCACCGATCGGGTGCTCTTTGAATCGGGAAGTGCCGACTTGAGGCCCGGGGCCCGTGAGGTTCTGGATCGAATTTCCCCCATCCTTGCGGAGATCCCGAATCACATCCGCATAGAGGGGCACACCGATAATGTGCCGATAAACACGTTCCGCTTCCCCAGCAACTGGGAGCTGTCAACGGCCCGGGCCACCAGCGTGCTGCAGTACCTGCTGCAATTGGAAGCCAGCAACCCCGGTCGACTCTCCGCAGCCGGGTACGGGGAGTACCGTCCATTGGATACGAACGATACGGTTGAGGGTCGGGCCAGAAACCGGCGGGTGGACGTGGTGCTGCTCCGACTGGATGCAGGTCGTTATGAGCCGCCCGGGGCGCCGGGATCCGAGGGGGGGGGAACATGAAACCCCGGATCGTGATCGCGGTGCTGGGAGTCATGGTGGTGGCCCTGGCTGCCGGATACATAATCATCCTGCGCGGTGAGGACGAGGACGCCGAAGGCGAGTCGGCTGAAGGGAGTCCTCCCATCGAGGTGCTGCTGCATTCTGTGGATCCCATCGTCACGGACTTGATGTCACAGCCGGGCGAAAGGCGTCGATGGGTCCAGGTTGAGATGGAGCTGGTGTGCGACGACAGGGCTTCCCTGGAGGTCGTGGGGCGGAATTCGGTTGAGGTCAGAAATGAGCTTTTGCTGATTCTCAGATCCAGCGACCCCCAGCAGATAGAGGGTGACGAGGGAATGCGGCATCTGCGGACGAGGATCATAACACGAATCAACGAGTTACTGGGTGGGGTTTTCGTCCGGGACGTGTTCTTCACAAAACTCGTGATCCAGTAACCGGCCAGGCCGGAGAGGGAGAGAATTATGGCCAAGGAAACAGGCAACACAGGACAGAACGGCCGTCGGCGTGCGCGGCGTTACGATTTTCACCGACCGGACAAGTTCTCGAGGGAGAACCTGGGGGCTCTGCGCGTTCTGCACGACAGCATGGCTCGTCTACTGGCCACCAGCCTGTCGGCACACATCAGGACCGCCATCAAGGTATCTCTCATCGCTCTCGACCAGGTCACCTATGAGGAGTTCGTCGACCGCATGAGCACCCCGGTGATCCTCGGTCTGGCAACCTTCTCGCCCCTTGAGGGCAAGGTGGGTATAGAGTTGTGTCCTTCCATCGCGTGTCCACTGCTCGAGCGGCTCCTGGGTAACCCCCAGGAGGTGGAGGTCGTGCAGCGCTCCCTGACCGACATCGAGGCTTCGGTGATACAGAGTGCCTTCGAGAGGGTGGTGGCCGCTATCCAGGATGCGTGGCGGAGCGTCAGCGAGCTGGAGGGACAGCTGGAGACGGTGGAGACCAGTCCCTTCTTCACACAGTTCGCACCTCCCAACGAGATGATGATGGCCGCCAGCTTTCTCGTGGACGTGGGCGAGCATCAGGGCCGTATCAACATCGCGTGGCCGTACATGATGCTCGAGCCCATACTGCCGGATCTGTCGGTGCAGCACTGGATGGGAAGATCGGGCAACAGCGGCAGGGCGAGAGACGAGAATCGGGTTGAACGCGAGGCCCTGGAGGAACACCTCCGGGATGTCAGACTGTCAGTCGTGGCCCGCCTGGGCACCGCCAGGGTCACCCTCGGCGAACTCCTCAGGCTGGAACCGGGCGACATCATACGCCTCGATAACAGGGTGGACGAGCCCATCGGGGTGTGTGTCGGCGACCGCAGAGTGTTTGCCGCCAGGCCCGGCCGTGTGCGCAGGCGGCTGGCGGTGCAGGTGATCAGTTCAGAAACGGGCGAGGGGTGAGGGATGTGTCCAGGGAGATTTTGACCCAGGAGGAGATCGATGCCCTGCTGGAGGGCCTCGGTCAGGGAAAAGAAGATGGGGAAGCGGCGATCGAGGATTATGCCAGCGGAATCGTAGATAAGGTGAAGGAGCTTCTGCAGGCCGAGGCGATCACGGAGAGGTTGCAACGTTGGGAATGGAGTCTTGTGTCCGCATCCGCCATCGCCGAGGAGGAGCCGCTGCTCTGGGGGGAGATCCAGGTGCTCGGCGCGGGGTACTCCCGGACCTACTATTACGTGGACCGCAGATCCCTGCAATCTGTCAGGGAAGTATCCAGGGCGGCCGATATGGACAACCCGGCACGGCCCGTTGATGATGTCGTCAACGTCTTGTGTGAGGCACTCAGGCTGCGGTTGGCACAGGAGAAGGGACGAGCTGTGGATGTTGAGCCCGGACCTGCCAGGACCGGGGATATCGCGGATGCCGTCGACACTGAGGAGTCGTGGTTCAGGGTGAGGCTGTGGCTGAAATCCGTCGATGATTCGGGGTGGATTCTCAACTTCGTCCTGCCGCAGGAGGCCGTGGGCGCCCCGGCCGCGACGGTTTCCCGCGAGGATCGGGTGCACAAAGAGCAGGAAGGCACCGACCCCAACGAACCAGGACCGGTGCCGGGCGGTGCCAGGATCCAGAGGGCAGAGTTCGGACAGCTGGGTGGGGACGGGGAGGCGTCACCGTCGGAGTCCCGGATAGAGATGCTCATGGACGTTCCCCTGGAGGTGAGCGTTGAGCTGGGTCGGACGGTCTGTGACATCAGGGAGGTTCTGTCCCTGGGGACGGGATCGATCCTCGAGATGGAAAAGCAGGCTGGTGAAGCCGTTGAGGTGTTGGTGAACGGCAAGTTGGTGGCCAGAGG
>PWUB01000322.1 GCA_003563755.1 Clostridia bacterium | reverse complement strand
CGGGCACCGACGTACTCGGTCTCCAGGTACTCGGACAGGTGACGGGTGAGGTAGAAGCCGCGCATCTCGTTCACAGAGATCTCCTGTTCGTAGGCCTGCAGACCATACAGATCTCTCACGGCGAGAGCACAGACGGACCTCAGCACCTGTTCGTTTGCCCACGTGTAGACGTTGGTGTAGGCCTGGACCCGCATGCGTTCTTGCACAGGTTCAAAGAGGTACTCCAGTTCACGGACCTGTTGACTGTACTTCAGGAGTGTCGGATCGACGAAGGAATGACCCCATTCATGCAGCATGAGACCAGCAAGCGACTGACCGCGCGGGAACACGGGCGGACCCTCTCCCGCCGGGCTCGCCCGGATCACGCCCACCGCCTGAAAGGATTCATCCTCCAGTGTCACCGTGACCCCGTAACCCCCGGAGGGAAAGGTGGCGGGAGCCAGGACAGTCTTGTATTCGGACGCCGACCAGCCGAAAAAACCCTCGATCCACTCCACGAGAACCCGGCCGTCCACCTCGTCTGCGACCTCACCGACGAGATTCTCATACAGGGGGCGGTGCTCCTCGAGAAACACAGTGAACCCCGAGACGGAGAACAGGTCCTCCAGGGCACCTCGAAACCTCTCCAGCTCCTCCGGTCCCCCCGCCCTGACCAGGAGCCGCTGATCCACCGGGTACCTCCACCCCAGGGCAGGCGGGGGATGCAGGCGGAAAGCAAGGCCCGGCATAAGATCGTGGATGAAGCCGCGCTCCAACAGGTCCTCGGCCAGCTGAACGGCCTCGTGCTCGGAATGCGGGCGCAGAAATTCCTGTACGGCCCTGAAATACCGGTTTCCCCTGTGGACGGGACCATACTCCTGCATCCATGAGGTGAGGCTGAGCACCCCCGTGAGCAGCTCGACCTGGGGCAGGATCTGAACGCTCACCCTCGGTCCCTGCCTGACCACCACGGGCTCCACCGCGTCGTCCGCGGCCACCCCGCGAAGGGGTACGGCCAGAACAGCAGCGGCGATGGACGCAACCAGCAGGAACCACCGGAGCTGGTCACCTCGTCCTGCTGTGAGGATGCGGATTCTTTCTCACCTCCGTCAGATAATATCACCCAGTGCATCGAAGAGGGCCGTTACATCGGCCTGGGTGTTGAAAAAGTGCATCGAGACTCGTACTCCCCACGGCCTCAGGGCCACGTAAATGTCCCGGTCCGAGAGATCCTGGACCAGGCGGGCATCCCTCTCGTCATCGCCGGTGCTAAAAGAGACGATGCCGGACCGGTGGCGTTCTGCCAGCGGGCTCGTGATATCGAAATCCATGGCCTGCAGTCCCTCCGTTACCTCGCCGGTGAGCTGCAGCACCCAGCGTGCTATGCCCTCCAGACCCAATTCTCCTATCATACCCGCGGAGGTGGCAAGTGCCGCGAGGCCGGGGAGGTTGTATGCGCCCGTGAAGAAACGCCTGGCGTCGTCGTGAAACTCCGGCTCACCGTGTTCGTTCACCCCGCTGATCCCGTGCCTGCCC
Source organism: Clostridia bacterium (assembly GCA_003563755.1). The sequence continues at coordinate 2,133 of PWUB01000322.1, read as the reverse complement.
ACGTTCAGGGGCCTCATGCAGCCCACCACATCATCGCTGACGAAGAGACATCCATTCCCCCGTCCCGCCATGAGCCACTTGTAGCCTCCGGCCGCGAGCACGGAGATGTCGGCCTCCCTGACATCCACGGGCAGCACCCCGAGGCTCTGGATGGCATCCACCACCAGGTATATCCCCCTCTCCCGGCAGTATCGTCCGATCTCGGCCAGGTCATGACGGAAACCGTTGACCCACTGGACGTGGCTGAGGGCAACGACCCGGGTACGATCATCCACCACTGACAGTAGTTCCCCTGGCTCCATGGTAGCGGCGGTCCAGGGGACCTGGCGTACCTCAACGCCCCGGGGACGCAGATTGAGCCAGGGATAGACCAGCGTTGGATGCTCGGGATCCGGGATCACCACATTATCTCCCGCCTGTAGGGGCAGGGCTGAAGCCGCAAGGCTTATGCCCTCGGAGGTGTTCCCGATGAAGGCTATCTCGTGTGACCGCGCATTCATGAGGCCCGCGAGATTCGTCCGTGCTTCGTCCAGTATGGATGATACGTCGGGTTCATGATGGGGCCGGGTGAGAGCCTCGGTCATCTCGTGGATGCGCCCGGCGGTCCTCATCGGTACCGGGGTCTGGGCGGCGCTGTTGAGGTAGGTGATCTCGCTGAGCACGGGAAACTCTGAGAGCATCTGTTTGCTAGAAAGCATTTTCCACTCCTCTTCCTCAGGACGGTCTCAGGCCAGCAGTAACTCACTGACTGGTTCCACCCCGGGGGAGCTGTTCCCTGCAGGAGGGCAGATGCGGGATGGGTGCGAGAGTGAACCGGCGGGACAAAGCACAGCCATGGAAGGGTCGGGCACCGCCGTCGCCAGGCTCCCCGAGGATACCATCCCCGCGCCCGGTGAGATATGCGGTCAGTCCGGGGTCTTAACGAGCACCCTCGCCTTCGACCGCCGACCGCAGCTTGGACACTTCAAGTACTTCCAACCACCGCCCCTGCCGGGTCCGTGTGGGCTCACGAGATCCGTGACAACGCCTATCTCGAACTCGTGCCCGCACCTGGTGCATCGGTAGGCAGTTACGCTGGCATGCCACCTCACCAGCAGATACAGGGCGACCGCGAACAGGCCGACCCACAGGTACCTGTACCCGCCCGACATCAGGATCAGCGCACATATGGTGACCACCCCGATGCAGAGCACCACAGCACCGACCATGATGAGCCAGTCCCTGCCCTCCGGCTGTCTGTACCTGGCCATGTGACCACCCTTCATGCGACCGATGTCTGCCATTACCTCAAAGGTCCCGGGCCGGCATGGATACTCCGCGGCAGTGAGATGCTCGTGCATGATGGTTGGAGACAGTGAGCTACTCCAGCGCCGGGCGTCAGGAGACAGGATCTTCTCGCCAGGCCAGTTTCATCTCCGCTGCGTCGTCAAGAACCTGTTTCAGTAAGGGCTTCTATGCAGAAAGCGTCTTTCCCTCCGAGAACTACCGACAACCCATCGTGAAATTCTCATCTGAAGGTATGATCCCGTGGCCACCATCCGCAGAAAGCTTGTACAGCTAGCCCGCGGCGAGGCTCTCACCTTCCTGGTCACGAAGGTACTCACAAAATAGCACGCGTGCCGGGTGAGTGTGGTGGTCGTTGGCTCCCCTGCTTGCAGGGAGGTGCCGATCCCGTGGCGCGGCAGGGAATGGCCCGCGGGCTATCGGAGCCCGACCACCGTCACCATGAGCCTTGCAGCACCGGGGCGTGATGCCCGTCGTCACGGTAGGGTCAGTCCACCCGCTTCAGAAACGCCGTCATGCAGTGCAAAGCACCCCATCCCTTGCGGAGCTCGGGTATTTCGATCTCGATGACCCCCACCCTCTCGGCCTCGAGGGCCCCCCGGGTGAGGGGATTGCCCGCGGGCATCAGGACCCGGCGCGGTCCCAGGGCAACCACGTTCACCGCTGACCCCTCCTTGACTTCGTCCACCGACGGCGCCTCTATGACCTTGATGCCCCGGTCCACCAGAGCCTTCCACACATCATAGGGAGTCTGCCAGGGAAAGATCATTGCCAGGTCGTGATCCAGCATATTCATCAACCCGTCCACGTGGGCGTGGCCGTACGGAATGGGGAAGGGAACGATGTCCT